>JAKQXK010000482.1 GCA_029561505.1 Spirochaetota bacterium
TGCCGTGAAACTTCGGCGCTCAGGCGCTGCGTTGTTTTTTCAGCCTGCACTATTTTGCCTGGCGCTTTTTCTCAGCGAGGGGGCCGAGAAACGAAAGACCATATTCATTCGGGTCTATGTAGGCATCTTTATAGAAATCGCGCACGTCGACCTTTTCAAGTTTCAGCTGCTCTTGAAAATGCTGCGCCGGGTGCAGACTATAGTGAAAGCCGCGATCGGTACTCAGGTCTGAATCTGCCGCCCAGCGGAATTTCCCCTTGTTGAAAGAGATCGTGCGCACGACGAATGATTTCTCATCGACGGGAATCGCTGAAAACGACTTCTTGAATGGTTCTTTATAGCCGCGAAAATATTCTTCTGCGTTCGAATAGTAAAGAATGCGCAGCGGCACCCCCATTTTTTTCGCCGCATCGGCGATGCCGTTGACGGTAATGTCACCGTTGAGATTGCCCCTCAGAGCGCGAATACGGTTTTCGAGCGCGAGCTTCTTCAGATACTCATATTGTTCTTGATTATTGAGCCAGTACGTATATGGGCGTTTTTTCGAGAGTTTTTCGATGAAACCAAAAGTGATTTGCAGGTAAGGCGACGCCTTGCGATAACTTTCTTTGATGAATGCCAGCTCTTCGCTGCCCTTGAACTCGTCTTCAATGATCTTATCGGCTTCGGCAACGGATTTTTTCTTGTTCCACATGAGTTTGTGTTCATCGGGGGTTTTCAGCCGCTTCAAGAAGGCGATATGAATTTTATTCGCCGCGACCACAATACGGGTAAAATCCATCAACCAGATATACTCGCTTTTCGCCCAGGCCGCCAGCGTAAAGTTCTGAATCGACCCAACGCCGAAATAGCCACCGCCGATGCCGCGAATGTGCGGCTCATAAATCTCGAGGCGGTCTTCATTCGTGACCGTCGTGTCGCCGGTATCCCATATGGTGGGCTTAAGCGTTTCTTCTGGTGACCCGAAAAACAGCGCCTGCATATCTGCTTTGGGCGCCGGGGTGGCTTCTTTGCAAGAAGCGAAGAGCAATATCAGGGTAAACGTCGAGGCTAATCTCATCTGGCAGATAAGCATCTTTTCACACGCCGAAAACGCTTTTTCTGGCCGAAGCGGGTGCGGCGTACTAACTTGAACGCGTCGGATAAGCTTTCTCTGGGGGATATCATGAAAAAACTCACACTCGTTCTATTGGCCGCACTTCTCGCTACCGCCGCCGCATCAGCATGCGACGGAAAAGACGGCGAAAAGAGCAAAACCAAAGACAAAACCAAAACCGAAGCCGTAAAATAGGCCCTTTGAGGATAGCCCTCTCATTTGGGCCGGCTATCCTCATTCTTTCTTTTTTGCTTCACAAAAGCTAAAAAAGGCCGACACTTTGAGAGCTTGCTGCGAAGGCGTAATTGATGCATCGTGATCTGCACCTCAAAGAATACCAGGCCAATTCTGTTGGCACCGCAGACCAAAAACAGCTGATTGTTATGCTCTACGAGGGCGCACTCAGGTTCATTCAAACAGCAGAAACGAACATGGCTTCTTTCAAGACCTATGACAAGGCCAATGCCAACATTCTGCGCGCGCAAGATATTCTGACCGAGCTCATGGTTTCGCTCAATATCGAACAGGGTGGCGAAATCGCCCAAAATCTGTTCAACCTCTATGCCTACGCAAAAACCCAGCTGCTTGAAGCCAACGTACAAAAGAAAGCCGAGCTTTTGAAGCCAGTGAAAAAAATCATTACAGAATTGCTCGAAGCCTGGAAACAGATTGAGATGCCGTCGGCAGCAAAAGCCGCCGCAGCAAAACCAACTGAACATAAGGGCGGCTTCAAAGCCGAGGGCTGAACAATGCTCGAGCAGCTGCTCGCCGTGAACGCGATGATACTGCGCGCGGCTTCAAATACAAATCTAGCACCAAAATGCTCGCGCTGCGCCTGAATCTGCTGAACGCCAAGCGCATGAGAATCGTCGAACACGGAAACAATTCTGCCCCAGCGAAAGCCGCAGATAAAACCCGCATAGAACTCATACACTATTTCGGCCAGCTCGCCGAGGCCAAGATACGAAGCCGAATTTAGCGCTACTGAAACAAAAAAGGCTCCACGAACATCCATTGGATATTCTTTGGAGCCTTCATTTGCATGACAGTCCAAAACTGTACGCGTCCTACTCTCCCGGGCCCCGAAGGACCGAGTACCATTGGCGATGCAAGTCTTAACTTCCGTGTTCGGGATGGGAACGGGTGTGACCCTTGCTCTATTGCGTACAGATTTGGACTGTCATTAAAATGACCGTCGAACTTTCTTACGAAAGTTCTGTGGTAATTAGTTTGATTACGAATATGGTTTTTAATTTCTTTCTGGGCTCCCCATAAGGATTCGCTACCCCTCAGCCTCGGCACTTGCAATGCAAGTGCCTGCTGAAGCGCTTCGCGACTTACGTCGCTTCGCTGCTTCGGGTTAGCGTTGAGGCCTTCGCCTCAAACAGCCTTATTGGGTAGCCCTCGCTTTTCCCTTCGGGAAAAGCTTTGGAGCATAATATGGTCAAGCCTCACGACCGATTAGTACTACTTGGCTCACAGGTTAACCCTGTTTACACCTATAGCCTATCAACCTGGTAGTTTGCCAGGGGTCTTCAGGACCAGACGAATCTGATCAGGGAAATCTTATCTTGAGGGAGGCTTCCCGCTTAGATGCTTTCAGCGGTTATCCCTTCCGAACATAGCTACCCGGCGCTGCAGCTGGCGCCACAACCGGTACACCAGAGGTTCGTTCATCCCGGTCCTCTCGTACTAGGGACAAGTCCTCTCAAATTTCCAACGCCCACAGTGGATACGGACCGAACTGTCTCACGACGTTCTGAACCCAGCTCGCGTGCCGCTTTAATTGGCGAACAGCCAAACCCTTGGGACCTGCTCCAGCCCCAGGATGCGACGAGCCGACATCGAGGTGCCAAACCGCGTCGTCGATATGGACTCTTGGACGCGATAAGCCTGTTATCCCCGGAGTACCTTTTATCCGTTGAGCGATGGCCCTTCCATTCGGAAACCACCGGATCACTAAGCCCGACTTTCGTCCCTGCTCGAGTTGTAGCTCTCGCAGTCAAGCTCCCTTCTGCCTTTACACTCTTCGAATGATTTCCAACCATTCTGAGGGAACCTTTGGGCGCCTCCGTTACCTTTTAGGAGGCGACCGCCCCAGTCAAACTGCCCATCTGACACTGTCTCCCACCACGATTAGTGGTGCGGGTTAGAGTGGCCATAACGCAAGGGTAGTATCCCACCATTGCCTCCGTCGAGA
>JAKQXK010000710.1 GCA_029561505.1 Spirochaetota bacterium
CCGTCTGTTCATAAACGGAGTTGAAAAGATCGCGCAGGGTCAGGGCCAGGCAGGCGAATTGCGCACCCGAATTGTCGACGACATTCACGGTGGTTCGCAGCTATCGATCGTGTTGCAGGTGACCAACAGTCTCGGGTTACGCGCCGGGGCCGCCGGCAAAGTTCTGCTCGGAACCCACGACGCAATCAGAACCTACCGGGAACGTGACCTGATCCAGAATTTTTCGATAGTTGGCGGGCTGCTGCTGATTTCGATCTATTTCTTGTTGGTTTTTGCCATACGCCCGACTGAAATCGCAACGATCGCGCTCGCGGCTATGTACTTCTCGATTGCACTGCGCATGTTGACGACCGGTCAGATCAATATCTACCATTTCGCACCGGCGATCGGCGCCGATTGGACAGTAAGAATTGCTTACCTGTCGCCCTTCGGGGCGCTCGCGGCGCTCTTTGTCTACTATTCAGCCTACTTTCGTCAGGCTGTTCCGGTGCGCTTGAGTCGCGGCATTTTGTGGGCAATGGCGGTGATGGCCAGCGTTGTGCTTTTTGCATCGCCTGTATTCTTTACGAGATTTATCATGGCCTTCGTTTTCGTGATATTCGCCGCGCTCGCCTTACTTACGTGGATTATCAGTCGCTCGGTCTACCTGAGGCTACCGCACAGCAGACTTATATTTTTTGCGGGTCTCGCGGGGCTGGTTTGCGCTCTGCACGATGCGGTCGTTGCGCTGCGGCAGTCTGGCGATGAAATGTGGATTCAGTACGGGGTGTTGACTTATGCCCTGTCGATGGGTGTGATCTACGCACAGCGCGTGGTACAGGCGATCGATGAGGGCAATGAGACAAAAGAAACACTCACCCGGCAGGTTGAGCGGCGTACGCGCCAGCTGCGCGATGCCGACAAAGAACGCGAAATTGCATTCAAACAGATGTTGATCGCCAAGAACGAAGCCGAACAGGCGAATCGTGCCAAGTCTGTATTTCTTGCAAACCTGAGCCATGAAATACGCACTCCGCTTAACACCATTGTCGGTATGTCAGAGTTATTGCTCGATTCACCGCTTACCGATGAACAGCGCGAACGCATCAGGGTAATCAGAATCGGTGCAGAAGCGCAGTTGACCCTCATTAACGAGATTTTGGATTTCTCAAAGCTCGCGGCGCATAAGCTCGAACTGGATCCCCATTTTTGTGATTTACCACAGATGCTGAGCGACACCGTGGCGCTGATTAAACCCCTCGTTGAAAAGAAACACATTGGGTTGATGACTGAATTTGCTTCTGATCTGCCGCGTTTTGTGACGTGCGACGCCAATCGTCTGCGGCAGGTGCTGCTGAACCTGCTTGTCAATGGGGTGAAATTCACCAATACGGGTTTTGTCGCGCTGCGTGTTGATGTTCAGCAAAGAGACGAAGATGCGATTCAATTGCTGTTTAGCTGCGTCGATACGGGTATTGGCCTCAATACAAAAGACAAAGAGAATCTTTTTCAGCCTTTTCAACAAGCCGATTCGTCGACCACGCGCAAATATGGTGGCACCGGACTCGGTCTCGCGATCAGCCGGCAGATTGTAAGCCTCATGGGTGGCGAACTCGATGTCGAATCAGAAGCCAACTTCGGCGCCAGATTTTTCTTCTCCATTCGCATCGGCCTGGCGAGCGAAAAACAGGTGCTCGCGACCGTGACCCAGAACACCGGCGATGCCGAACCGGGTCGACTATTCAGTCACTTGCGGGTTTTACTCGTCGAAGACAATGAAATCAATATGGAAATAGTGCAGGCTATGCTGCAGAAACTGGGGCTCAGCGCCGACCCGGCCGTCAACGGACAAGAGGCCGTTGAGATGGCAGTCACGAATCGTTACGACCTTATTTTAATGGATATCCAGATGCCCGAAATGGATGGCCTCGCCGCAACGAAAATAATACGATCGCGGCGGGTCACGACCCGCATTGTGGCCTTAACCGCAAACACTTCAGAGACCGACCAGGCAGATTATCTGGCCGCCGGTATGAATGCCTTCTTGCCGAAGCCAGTAACGATGCGAGGCCTGACGCAGCTGCTCACGAATTTGACCGCGCAGTGAAAGAACTTGCCGCCCGGCGTGTGCAGGTGAATCTGCCTAGCTGAGCATATGGCAACCGAAGTCTACGATTTTATCACCACAGCCAATGAAGCCGAACTTCAGGCCGAACTGATACGTTATGTGTCGCTCTTTCAAATCAACGAAGTTCTGTCTTCGACTCTCGATTATGATGAGGTTTTGCGCCTCGTGCTACAAGAGATGCGCGCGCTTTCGGGTGCAGAGATCGCTTCAATTTTTCTGATCAACAAAAAAGACCAGGTGCTTGAATTTGCGGCGACGACCGATAAGCAGGCAGACCTCTTGAAAAATATTCGTGTGCCGCTCGGCAAGGGCATCTCGGGTTATGTCGCTCAGACCGGCGAATATGTGAACCAGAGCGACATCAAGACCGACTCGCGCTATTATAAAGAAGTCGACGTTACGCGCGGTGGCGAAACCAAATCTTACCTCTGCGTGCCGTTGAAGCTGCGCGGCGAAATCAAAGGCACGGTGCAGCTGATGAATAAGGCCGGTGGGCACCCCTTTACCGATGCCGACGTGCGCCTCATGCTCAACTTCTCGAGTCAGGCCGCGATGGCCATCGAAACTTCGCTTTTGCACCGTGATGCGCTTTCGAAAAAAGCATTCGAACGCGATGTGCATCTGGCCGCAGATATTCAGCGCCAGTCGTTGCCGCACGCAATGCCGCAGATCGAAGGCTATTCGATTCACGGCCACACCGAACCCGCGCAAGACGTCGGCGGCGACTATTTTCAGTTTATCAACCACGTCGACCGCACGGGCAACACGAAGATTGACCTCATCGTCGCCGATGTCGCCGGCAAGGGTATACCGGCTTCACTCATCGTCTCAAATTTTCACGCCGCGTTGCAGTTGCTTTCACCTCTTTATGATACACTGGGTGAACTCGCGTTTCAGCTGAACAACTTCATGCGCCAGAACCTCATCACGGGAACTTTCGTCACCGCCTTCATCGCGCGCCTCGACGCTGCTTCGGGCAGAATGCACTACGTCAGCTGCGGCCATAACCCGCCATATATTTTTCGCAATGCGGATGGCAAAATTACTGCAGAGCTTTTACAGCAGAGCGGCACTGCCTTCGGCCTCAGGTTCGACATGGAATACCGCGTGCACCGGCTTGACCTGAAGCCAGGTGAAACCGTGCTCATCTATTCAGACGGCATTACCGAAGCGATGGACCCTGAAAACGTGCAGTACGAAACCGATCGCATGAATGCGTGCGTCGAACAGGTGCTCGCCCGCGCATCGGGCAAAAACTCGGCCGAGCAGGTTGTGAACGAACTGCGTGCCGACGTCGACAAATTCAGGCGCGGCGCCGAAGTGAACGACGACTTGACCGTGGTTTGTTTGCAGAGATTGTAGAATCGGGCGCGACCCTGAAAAACAGTTGTCTGTGCAGCGCGCCCGAATACCGGGGGCCATGTCTATCCGAAACATCTTCTACCTCATCTTTTCAGTCTTGAC
>JAKQXK010000512.1 GCA_029561505.1 Spirochaetota bacterium
GGTTTGTGGGGTCGATGGTCGCTGAGCTGATGCCTGCATAATTGACGTAAACGACTACATTTGTCCCTGAGGCTTTCGCTGCGAATGAGATTCTTGAACCCGCACCTATGCCGCTGGTAATCTTTTGCGGAGTGTTAAAGAATGGCAATAACTCACCGTCGAAGGCAGTCGTTGATTTCGTAACGTATAGATCATGCATGCCACCTTGGTTCGAACCAAAAACAAGTGCCAAATATCCATCACTCAGCTTAACCAGATACGGGCTGTATTCGTCAGTACCGGGCTGTGAAATTGTCGAGCCGTCTGCAAGGCGCAGGCTGGCTTTGCCCTTGATTTTGCCGAGCATCTCTTTCTCGCCCGGCACGGGTTTTGCGCAATTGGCGACGAGCAGCCCCAGTATTACGGCAAGTACCCACATGCTGCTGGAGGGAAGTCTGTTCGCCATAACGCCAGATTGATTCGGCATGCACATATTGCCAAGCATTTTGGGGGCGGCCGGCGGGGTCGGGGTCGGTACAATGTTGTCTCGATGCATCTGCAGATGAGACGACCCGTCGCGCCGATCTGCAACAATGCAATCAGTGAACAATACTGCAGGGGGCCCGGTTAAAAGTACGCATGGCTGATAATAATCCACTGCTTGTCGCTCAGGTTATCGAGCGGGTTGGCGAATGAAGCATCTGCGGCGCCACTGGCCGGGCCAGTCCAGACGAGGCGATACTCGACCAGTAGCCTGAACCAGCTCAGCGGAGTGATTTCGAAGCCAAAGCCATAACGGCCTGTGGCGGTGCCGCGACGTGCGGTGTCGGCTACATAATAATGATGGTTCACCTTCAGGTTGACTCCGCTGAACAGCAGGTAATCCACCCCGATAAATGAAGCATAAAATTGCCGGTTCGCGAAGGCACTGCTGTATTCGCCCAGCGCCAGTTCACCCATGATTGTGAGTGGGTGTTTGAGCCAGAAACGACCGGGATTGAAATAGCCGTCGATCGAAGCTGCGCGCAAATTGCCGCCATATTCACGCGCACGCTGCTTAAAAATGGCAGAGGTGCCGAAACCAAAGGCAAGATCGCGCCACCCGGCAGCCACCGATGCACCAAGCCCCTGAGGATTAATCACGAAATTCTGCGCTGCATCGCCGATGCGCTGGCCGCCGTTATTCGTGAAGACGGCGAAATTCAGGTACGGGTAATTTGCCGCCAGACCTGCTTCGATGCCCATGACTGCGCTGTATTTGCGGCTGAGATCCATTTCAAAATTGCGGCGCACGAAGGCTGTGTGGTCTTCTTGCCTCATGCCGAAAGTTGGTTGAAAGATGCCACCGCGCAGATACATCTGGTAAGGCAGTTCATGCAGCATCAGGTATGCATTGCGAACCGTGTACATCTCGTCGGCGCTGCGTGGGCGCGCGGTGGTGAATTCATCTGTGCGGCCAACAAGGCCCAGCGTCGCGGCCGCGGAAAAATTTCTCGTAGGTTGAACGCGTGCACCGAGATCAAACTGCATCGGAAAGAATGCCTCGCGGGTGTCAGTCTTGAGATACGCAAGGCGCATGTCGCCGGCGATTTGCACGAGCGGCCGGGCGTTCAGCTTGCCATAGATGCCATATTCGGGAGCGTACTTGCTGGCACCCGCCGCCGCACCTATGGGTGTGCCATAGACAAATGGGTCGTAGAGAGAATAATTTGCGGGCAGGG
>JAKQXK010000515.1 GCA_029561505.1 Spirochaetota bacterium
GATGCCGGCCAGTTGGCGCAGGGCCGCGGCCCCATACCCGCGGAGGTTCTATGACCAGCCGTGATTTGTTGCAGGTTTTGATTTATTTTGCCGCGCTTCTGATTTTGGCGCCGTTTATCGGGCGTTTTATGGCGCGCGTGTTTCAGGGGGAGCGCACCTGGCTATCGCCGGTTTTAGCCCCAATCGAACGCTTCACGTACCGCCTATCGGGCATCAACCCCACTGTTGAGATGAACTGGAGACAGTATGCGTTCGCGTTGATGGTCTTTAACCTTATCGGGTTTCTGATCGTTTTCGCGTTACAGCTTTGGCAGTCGCATCTGCCGCTCAACCCACAGAAAATTCCAGATGTTCCGCTGCTTTTGGCGCTCAACACGGCCATAAGCTTTATGACCAATACGAACTGGCAGGCTTATTCAGGTGAAAGCTCGCTGAGTTATTTGACACAGCTCTTGGGCCTCAATGTACAGAACTTTGTTAGCGCCGCCACGGGCATTGCCGCTCTTCTGGCGATGGTGAGGGGACTGATCAGCAAGGGCTCTGAGTCGCTCGGAAATTTCTGGGTAGACCTGACCCGCGCGACGCTTTATGTGCTGTTGCCCTTTTCGATCGTCTTTGCCGTGCTCTTTGCATCGCAGGGTGTTGTACAGAGCTTCAGCCCTTACAAAGAAGTTAAAACTTTTGAATTGCAGAGAGATGCAGTGCCTGCCGTTGCCGCAAAACCAGCCGCGGGTGACCAACCTGCCGTAGCAGCCCAAGAGGCCCAGGCGGCAGTGACCTCGCAACTGGTACCGCTCGGGCCTGCCGCTTCGCAGATTGCAATCAAACAATTGGGTACAAACGGGGGCGGTTTCTTCGGCGTCAACAGTGCGCATCCGTTTGAAAACCCAACACCCCTTTCAAATTTTCTGCAGATGCTGGCGATTCTGCTTCTGCCGATAGCCTGCGTCGTTATGTTCGGCTACATGATTCGGCAGAAGAAGCACGGCTACGCAGTTTTGACGGCGATGTTCGTTATTTTTCTCGCCGGGCTCATCTTGATGCTCGTCTTTGAGCACCGTGAAAATCCAATCTTTGGTGGGCTGACAAACCTCGAAGGTAAAGAGTTGCGATTCGGTGTCACGAACAGCGTTCTGTGGGGTGCAGCCACAAGTGCGGCTTCTAACGGCTCTGTGAATGCGATGCATGACAGCTTTCAGGCGTTGCCCGGCATGGTGGCGATGTTCAACATAATGCTCGGCGAAGTTGTCTTCGGCGGGGTCGGTGCAGGTCTTTACGGCATGCTCACGCACGTGATCATCACGGTTTTTCTCGCAGGCCTCATGGTAGGGCGCACCCCCGAATATCTCGGGAAAAAAATCGAAGCGCGCGAAGTGAAACTGGCGATGCTGGCAATCGTCGTACCTTCAGCGCTTATTCTCGTCGGTGCTGCCGTTGCCGTAATTCTGCCGGCGGGCCTGGGCAGCCTCAACAACAAGGGGCCGCACGGACTAAGCGAAATTCTCTACGCATTCTCTTCGGCTGCGGGAAATAACGGTAGCGCCTTTGCTGGTCTCAACGCAAGTACAGATTTCTACACGATCTCGCTGGCGATAGCGATGCTTTTCGGACGCTTC
>JAKQXK010000516.1 GCA_029561505.1 Spirochaetota bacterium
ATCGGCGATCATCTGCTTGAAATTGCAGAACGCGAGCGCGAACCAGCGTATTATTATCTGCGTGGTCGGGTTCAAGAAGCGCCGGGAAACTATCAGGCCGCGGCCGATGACTACGCCAATACGCTCGCGCGCGATAAGACCGGCGACGTCGCTGCCCTTGCTAACCGCCGGCTGCTACTCATGGGCACGTTTTACCGAAACGACACACGCCTCGCAGACGCGGCGAGCAAGCGCGCAGCAGCTTTGGGTGACACCGATTTTCTGATGACGCTGTCGCGATTCAGACAACCTGCGATGGGGCCCGAAGACCGGCTCACCCGCGAAACAGTTTATGACCAGTTGCTGGCAACCTCGCACCCGGCGCCGGTTGCCGCGTTCGTGCGGTTCGTACGTGTAAAAACACACGACGGTGGCATCATTACGGGCAAACTTGTCGCCGCAGACAGCAAGCACGTTGTACTTGTCAACGACAGCGGCCGGTTTCGCATACCGCGCGCCGACATCGCCGCGCAAGAAAACGTGTCCGGTAAATGACGCGACCGGCTCTACCCTTTATGGCTGGGTTATCGGGCAGGCAGGTCTTAAACAAGGCAGAAATAGTTCGTAAAATTGTTGTGCGAGCTATGCTTGATCTGATTCTGGCGGCTCGGTGGCTAGGCAGGCAGAACCAGACGAATTACTGCGCAATCTCTATACGGCTGAGGGGGGGCGATTGTACGGTTATCTCTTAAAGAAAGCCGGCGCCGACCTTGCGCAAGATATAGTGCAAGAAGCCTTCACCCGTCTTTACGTGCGGCTTTCTCGCCAGGCGGATATCTCAAATGCGCGAGCCTATCTTTACCAGATCGCGCGGCATCTTCTTTATCATGAATCAGCCTTCGCGCGGCGGTTCGCGGGCAGCGAAACGTTGCTTGAGAACCTCGCAGCAGAGCCTGCCACAGGCGATGCCGCGGCGCTGGGCGACCGTGATGTTCTGGCCGAATTGCAGCGCGCTGTAGGGGCACTCGGCGGCAAAGAGCGCGAACTATTCGAGATGCGCTGGCATCTGGGTCTCACGCAAGTTGAAATAGCAGTGGCATTGAAAAAAAGCGAGCGCCAGGTGCGGCGCGACCTAGAAAAGCTGGTGGCAAGACTCAGATCAGAGCTTCGTGACCATGGCTGGCAAAATGCGAATGAGGCGCTGAATAACTGAGCATGAAAAAACAAGAGCTGGGTGAAGATCTTCTGCGGCTGATTGAACACGGCGACGCCGCCGTGCAACAGCCTTCACGGGCTCTCGCGATCGTAGAATCGGTGCGTGAGAAGGTTGTTGAAGCGCCACCGCCCGCCCTCTGGCAGGCTATTCAGTCGAATATCGCTGCAGGTGCCACCGCGCCGACGCTTTATCAGCGCCTGAAAGATTTTTTGGCAACCCCCGCAGCCCCCGTATTTGCCGTAGCGCTCGTGGCTATCATCGGTGGCGCTTTCTTTCTTCTGAATCGCGCGACTATACCCGCGCAGGTGCCGCTCGTAGAGATTACCGCGGTTATTCCGCAAAAAGCGGGTTCGGTCATCGTCGCGCAGGGTTTGCGTATCGAGTCGACGAGCGGTGGCAATATTGAACGCGTCACCGGTGCTACCGACAAGATTGTTATGCACACCGGCAACTGGTCAGTCGCACTCAGGCATGCCGAACTGCAGCAACGCACGCAGTTTGTTTTTCCTGGTGGTGCACTTGAACCGCTGGGTACCGCGTTCACACTTGAGATATCCGCAGACGGAACCGCCGTCAACCTCACCGAAGGCAAAATTCGGCTTATGGAATATGAAGCCTCGCGCAAAGCCTGGCGCACGCGCGAAGTCGTTGCACCTTTTTCGGGGGTTGTCGCAAAACAGGTGATTGAGCGCGATGTGCCAGAAGCGACGCAAAACCTGCAAGACAAGGCCAAACCGCTTTCCCGTTACGCGCGGCTCAAGGGCAAACTCGTCGCCGTCGAGCTCAAAAACGGCGACCGGCTTTCTGGCAGAGTTTCAGCCGCACTGCCTGAAAAAATTATACTCGAGTCGTCAGCAGGCAAGATGACGGTGCGAGAGAGCGATATTCTGCATATTCAGGCCAACTGACATGCTGCGTCTGATTGCCATACTGATCTTCGTGCCGGCACTGTCGGCGACGGTTATCGTGCAGAAAAACGGCGATGTCATCAGCGGGCGCATATTGCAAGAGCGCCCCGATCGCTATGTTTTTCAAAGCCCGTACGGTAAATTGCAGATTGCAAAGTCAAACGTGAGCAAGCTGATTCTCGACGAAAAACAGATTCAGTTACAAGACGTTAAATATAAAAACAAGACGGTGCAGGCGAGACTCGTTGCACAAGACAACAAGACTTCTGTTTATCTCACCGACGACGGAAGAACGATTCGTACCGAAAGCGAACAGAAGCCTGTCGCACCAGACGAGAAACGCGACAAGTTCTTGTTTTCCCTTTCGGGTGGGTATGGGTGGGCAAATTTTCAGCAAGTAGCAGATGCGCAGAACGGTGGTGTCCCGGCACCTTTCGATCAAACTTTTCGACCAGGCACGTTTGGCTTTTTGTTTTCAGGGCATTATGGTCTGTCGCGGTTCTTTGCCGCAGGCGTTAACGCGGCCTTTTATCGCTGGTCGGGTTCAGTCAATGTTGCACAATCCGGAACGCCTCCAGATTTTGAGGCGGCCTCTGTACATGGTTCATTTTTCGTTTCGCCCTCGATTGCCGTCTCGCTGCTGGGAAACTTAGGCTCGCACAGCAGTTCGCATGACATTCGCGTCGAGGTTCAGCCCGGTTATTCACTCAACAGCGCTGCAATGAAGCTCACTTTCGCCGCACCGCTGAACGGATTTCCCGGTGAAGCCTCGGCGGGCGGCAAGACGGGCGCGTTCGCGCTGCAGGCGCAG
>JAKQXK010000519.1 GCA_029561505.1 Spirochaetota bacterium
CACGTCAAAACCGCGGTTCTCGTAAATGAAGAAAGAATGAACATTAACATTCAGGTGCAGAACACGATCTTTGGTTCTGAGGTGAAGCTGCACCCGCTTGTCACGGGGCAGAAAACGCTGAAATTCGAACTCGACAGCAAATCGAACTATTCAGTCGTGCTGTGCGCCAACCATGCTTCGCTGTTTCACACGGGCGAAAAAGACAAGGTCGTCGACGACCACGGACACTTCTAACAGGTTCCTGAAAAAGGAACCTGCTAGCAGGCATCCGGAACCGCAAATGCGAAAAGCAGGCCGTTTCGGCCGCTTTAGCAGTCGTTTGCGCACGCAAACGACGAGGCTTTTCGCTTTTGCGGGAGTTTTTCCGGAGCCTGCTAATTTCTGATTTGATGCGTGCGCGGAGCGCGCGCATCAAATGAGAATATCAACATACGTTGTGCCGGTTGCGATGCTCGATGAGGGTTTTGCGGGCTGGCCTTTGATCAGAATCTTGTGCGCGGCAAAGAGCGCCTTCAGCGCTGAGCGGCTGATTTCACGTAACTTCTTGTTTTCTGTCTGCATGCGCATCGCTTCGAGCAGAATGCCGTCGAGCCGGTCGCTGCGACGCTCGAGCACCAGCGTGATGCGGGCCGCACCCGCCGGCTGTGGGGGTATGTTGTCTTTGGCGGGCATCAGCAAAAATCTGCCGCGAATTGAATCAGGTCGTAAAGTAGTTACGCCGTTCCGCTCTTCCCAGCTATGGGCTTAAGCCCATAGCTGGGTAAATCAGTGGTGGCGGTCGTTTTCAATATTCACTAAACCACTTAGTTCGTTAGCCAGAGTTGCCTGCGCAAACCATTTAGCTACGGGCTTAAGCCCGTAGCTAAATGAGAGGCAATGAGTGATTTTTCTTGCCATTATATCTAAAAGATAGTATCTATTAGTTGAATGAAGCGCGAAAATAAAACCCAGTACGCATTACTCGGCATTTTGACCCAGTACGAATGCAGCGGCTACGACATGAAAAAGTTTATTGAAACGAGCATCGGCTATTTCTGGAGCGAAAGTTTCGGCCAGATCTACCCGAACCTCAAGCGTCTTGAGCAGCAGGGGCTAGTACGTAAGGCGCGCACTGCCGATGCCAAGGGTACAGATCGTATCATCTATGCAATTACGGCGAACGGCCGTAAAAAACTTCAGCAATGGCTGGCCAGACCCGCCGAGCCACTCGCCGAACGCAACGAACTCTTGCTCAAACTTTTTTTCGGCAGCCAGCTCGACGCTGAAAGTATGCGGCGGCACTTACAGCGCCACCGCGAAACCGCCGAAGCGACCCTCAAAGAATACGCCGGGGTTGAACACGATATCGCGTATTACCGAGACAAATCACCCGACTACCCGTTCTGGCGCATGACGCTCGATTATGGTATACAACGAACGAAAATGGAGCTGCAGTGGGTAAAGTCGGCCGGCGAAATTCTTGATTCCATAAAGAAGACCACAAAAACGCAGGGGAAAAAATCATGAAAAAAATTCTTGTAATACAAGGGCATCCGCGGTCTGAATCGCTGTGTGGTTCTATTGCGCGCGAATATGCAGCGGCAGCAGAAAAAGGGGGATCTCAAATCGACATGCTCGATTTGCCGGCGCTCAAATTTGATCCCATTTTGCGCGAAGGCTACAAGGCCGATCAACCA
>JAKQXK010000523.1 GCA_029561505.1 Spirochaetota bacterium
GGGTACGCGGTCAGCGGGCGCATCATGCCTGCAGAACCCGGCATGATTGCTGAGTTTCAGCTGGGCGCAAATGTTGAAATTTCGCCCGACGGGCGCCAATTGATCTCGAAAATTGAGGGCCGTCCGGTGCTCGAAAGCAGCGGCAAAATCAGAGTCGATGAAGTTGTTTATCTCAAGAATATCGACTATTCAACCGGTAATGTCGATTTTCCAGGCTCTGTGATTGTTGAGCAATCCGTTGCCGATGGTTTTAAGCTGCACGCCTCGGGTAGCATCATTCTGCAGAGCAGCGTCGGTGTGTGCGAAATTACTGCGGGCAAAGATGTTATTCTCTCGGCGGGCTTTATGGGGCGGGGTGAGGGCAAAATCACCTCGGGTGGCGACGTCTACGCGCGTTTCGTCGAGCAAGGCACGGTCGTTGCGAAGGGGTCGGTATTTATATCTGAAGCGGCGCTGCACTCGCGGCTTACCGCAGGCGGAGCGATCGTCGTCAAAGGCGGTCGTGGTGACATTACCGGCGGTGAAGTATCAGCGGGCAAATATATTCAATGCAACAAGCTGGGTGGTGCAGGCGAAACGAAAACTACCGTAGTCGTTGGCGTTGATCCTGAGATACGCAGTGTTATCGACGAAATCACCGCGACGATTCGCGAAAAAGAAGTCACCCTCGAAAAGATTCGCGTGAGTCTCACGCGATTAAACGACGCGATGAAAAAGCGCCAGCTCGACGCCAAAGAAGTAGAGACGCGTGAAAAGCTCGTGCTCGCACTCAGAAAATATAAATCTCTGGTCGAATCTGATCAGCGCCAGCTTGAAACAGCGCAGAGTTCATACGCAGCCCATGACCGCGCGTTCGTGCTCGTTGAGACTCAGCTTTACCCGAATGTTGAGGTTAACTTTGGCAAGGGCATGCTCTACCGCAGCCCGTTGCGCACAGCTTCGGGGCGTCAGGTGATTCACGTGGGTGAAGACAGGCTTGTCGCTGTTACACCGACGCTGCCGCGCCATATGCAAGCAATTCTTGAAGAAGCGAAATGATCTCGTCTTGCTCGGCATCGGTGAGCGTCGGGTAGAGCGGTAGCGATAGCGCTCCAGAGAAATACTCTTCATTCGCGGGAAAATTTGCTGCAGCAAAACCGTGCAGTTTTCTGACGTTGCTGAATTCATATAACGGTATAAAATGTACCGAAAATCCGATGGATTTCTCACGAAACGCCGCGATTACCGTGTCGCGGTCGCTCTTCGACTCGCTGCTAATTGAGATACAGAACAGATGCCTGGCGTGGTCGGTCGCCCCCGCCGTCTCAGGTAATTGCTGCATTTTCACAGGCAGATCGCCGAGAGCCTGTTCATAACGCTTTGCGAGTTCAAGGCGGCGCTGGTGGTTCTGCCGCAGGTCGGCGAGCTGAGCGAGGCCCAAACCGGCATGTATATCCGTCAGGTTCGCCTTGTAGCCCGTTTCAATAATGTCATAACGCCAGCTGCCGCCGGCATAACGGTTCCACGCTGCACGCGACATGCCGTGCAGCGACAGGGCGCGTACGCGTTCTGTCTTATCGGCGGCGCAGACCAGCGCACCACCTTCGGCGGTAGTCAGATTTTTCGTGGCATAAAAGCTGTAGCATGAGAAATCCGCATAAGCGTGCAATGGCTGACCGTCGAAGCGCGTCTCGAGTGCGTGCGCGCAGTCGAGAATCAGCGTCAGCTGGTTAGCATCTGCCAACTTTCTCAGATCATGCATCGGCAGTGGATTACCGGCAAACGGCACAGCGATGATCGCGCGCGTGCGTGAGTTCACCAGCTTTGCCGCAGAGTCGAGGCTCATGTTCCATGTGGCAGAATCGATGTCCGCGAGCCTGGGCACAAGGCCGTGCAGTTCTGCCGTTTCAAGCGTTGCGATAAACGTATTCGACGGGACAATAACCTCATCGCCGGGTTTCAGATCGGCGGCAGCGAGCGCGATCTGCAGTGCCGCTGTGCAAGACGAAACCGGCACGACGTTCTCGGTATCAAGAAAATCCGCAAGACCTTTTGTGAACTCTTGTACCAGCGGGCCGGTGGTCAGCCAGCCGTTGTCGATTGCACGCTGAAGGTAAGGGGCGGCTTTTTCCCAGGTGAGCGGGGCGCGCGAAAACGGAATTCGCATCAGGCGTCTTTGCGCTTTATCGCGACGCGTTCGGTTTTTTTTAGGGCAATATGGGGGTTTACATGTTTTGATGTGCTCTTCACTTCAAAGTGCAGATGCGCGCCGGTTGAGGCGCCCGTAGAGCCGACGAGCGCAATCTTCTGGCCGCGGCGCACGTATTTGCCTTTTTTTGCGATGAGCTTACTCGCGTGGCCATAGACGGTAAAAAGTCCGTTTTTGTGGCGCAGAATAATCATATTGCCATAGCTGCCGCCGTCGCCCGAAAAGACGACGACGCCATCTGCCGCGGCGTAGATCGGCGTTTTCATCGCCGCGCCAATGTCGATGCCGGTGTGAAACGCGCGGTTTTTTGTAATCGGGTGCACGCGCCAGCCGAAAGTTGAGGTCAAACGGTTATTGGCCCTGATCGGCCATGAAAAAACCTTCTGCTTTACGTAGCGAATTTCTGGCAGCGGCGATGCTCCGGGCAGAAATATTTCTTTGCCGGCGTTCACCATGACGCCCGAAAGGCCATTTGCCTTGCGCACGGTTTCAGGTGAAACCTTATAGCGTTTGGCAATCTCTGTCAGCGATTCGGAGCGCCGGGCCTTATGAAAAACGCCGGTGCGGTCGGGTATGCGCAGCGTGTCCCCGGGTAATATAACTGTTTTTTCTTTTATCTTATTGGCGTTAACAATTGTTGCGACACTGACACCGTAACGCTGCGCCAGGCGCCAGACCGATTCGCCGGGTTTTACCGCATGCCGCACCACCTGCACCTTCACGCCACGTTTCGGCTTGGGTGCGGGTTTTTCGCTTTTTTCGGGTGCCGCCGATGGCTCAGACACTGTCCCTTCGTCTTTTTCAACCGGGTTTGTTGCGAGGCCCGAGTCTTCGGGCACAAGTTCGTCGACGAGTCGCAGGTCTTCTTCGCCGCGCTCGGGGTTAACGCGAATCTCTTCAAAATAGCGATCAAGCGCCACATCGACATCGGCGCTTTTCAGCTCTTGATGGTCTGAATAGGCAGTATTGTTGAGTGAAACCGGCATTTCTCGTTCGAGCCGGGCCGATTTCTGCGAGCTGAGCGGCCGTGCTGAAAGGTGCGAGTCGTCAGAGAAAAAGATCAGCAGCATCAGCACGAGTGACAACCCGGCAATGCTCAGCAGAAGTCGGTCGAGTACACGCACTGTAATTATTTTCGGCATGATTCGGCTGAACTTTTGCTCAAAAAAAATTACAGCTGCGTGAATAGCGAACCTGGCAGGTGATAATGAGGATTGCTCAGGTTACAGCTGCTTGTCGCTACGTGAGGCTTTGTCGCATGCGTTCTGCAGGTTATGGTCTACATTATCGGAGCGGGCGTTGCAGGGCTGAGTCTCGCAAGGGCCCTCGGCCGGGCAGGCGTCGCATGGTGCATTCTCGAAAAAGAGGCTGAAATCGGGCTTTATGCTTCGGGCAAGAACGCCGGCATTATCCGAAGCTATGAGACAGACCCGGTTATACGGCATTACGCCGAGCTGACGCTCGCTGCATACCGGCAAGACGAGCCTGGGTATGATGAATGTGGGCTCATCATTAAACCGTGGGAAATCGATTACAATCTTGCGGGCACCCCGCAACGCCGGTTTTCGCATGGTCGTGATTCAGGCTTCTATCTCGCGCAGAATGGCTGCGTTTCTGCACAGGGGGTTTTGGCCAGGTTGCTGCGGGAGGCTTCGGCGTTCGGGCAGGTTAGGTTCGGCTTTGAAACCCAACTCAATCTGCATGACGGGCATCTGGTCTCGCTGCAGGGGGCGACGCCTTCTGAAATTATCGCATTGGCGCCTGCAGATCAGGTCGTCGTGGCGAATGGCGAAGGTGCGATTCAGCACGCTGCGGCGCTCGGTCGCTCACTGGGACTGATCGCACACAGGCGCAATCTCTATGAATATGCAAATGTCACGGGTTATACAGGCCCTGTCGAATGGAATGAAGAGACCAGCTGCTATTTTCGTGCCGACGGCGATAAACTCGTGGCGACTGCGGGCGAGCAGATACCGCAGGCTTCGGGGCAAGATACAGAACCCTCTGGCGTTAATCCATCGCATCTGGCTGCGCTCAGCCGCGAATACCCGTTGCTTGCTGAGCGGCACCTGACGGGCTGGCGCACGTGTTTGCGCGTGATGCCTGCGGATAACAGACCGTATTGCGGCGCCGACGCGTTTTTAAACAACCTATGGTGGTTTGCAGGTCTCGGCGGCCGCGGTATGTCTCTCGCGCCCGCGCTGGCAGAAGAATTGGCGCGCCAGCTGACCTCGAAAT
Organism: Spirochaetota bacterium; assembly: GCA_029561505.1. Taxonomy (GTDB): domain Bacteria; phylum Spirochaetota; class Leptospiria; order Turneriellales; family Turneriellaceae; genus Turneriella. The sequence continues at coordinate 4,427 of JAKQXK010000523.1, forward strand.
CGGGCGCAGACGCTTATTCATCGGCGCTCGCACCTGCGCGTGCCGAAGTCATTTGAAATACGTTCTACAGCGGAATACCGAGCAAACGGTGCCTGACGCCTTTTTCCGTCTCGGTGCGAATATAAATGAAGGTCAAGAGCGACAGGCGCTTATAGTTGTCTTCGGTTTCGTAATGCCATAGAAGACCATAGACGCTGCCATACGAATCAAAACGCCGTTCGGTATATTTGTTGTGGTAATAGAGTGTGCCCATGGCGACGCCGAGTGTCTGGTCATACGCGGCGTAATCGCTGTTCTGATAATAGAGCACGCCCAGCAAGATTGCCCTGAACACGCGATTTCCATCGGCGCTTGATTGAAAAGTCGCGAGCAAGAAAGGCAGGTGCAGGTTGGTTTCACCCGAACGGTTTGAATACCACCACAGCGGTAACAGGTGGTGCCGCAGATAACCCTGCGCGTCGTTACGCTTA
>JAKQXK010000714.1 GCA_029561505.1 Spirochaetota bacterium
CCGTATAGCTGAACTGCAGACCAAACCGAGTCATCACCGCGCGGCATTCAGGGTCACCGTTGCCCGACATGCAGCCGGCGGGTGCACCCTGATCTGCAGTATTCAGATCGAGGTCTTTCAGCAGTTCGCGCAGGTCGGCAACCAGGCGCATGGCGGTAATGCCCGCGAGGTCGGTCTGGCTCGCCACCGGAATGTTCAGCGTGATTTCAGCACGATTCGCTGAATTGCAATCGGCATTGCTGCTGACCGGGTTCGTTCCCGTGCAGCTTGTGCTGCCGAGGTGAACGTTGAACGCCGTTGCGTTATAAGCACCACCACCTGCGGTCAAGAAGTCAAGGCGCGCAAATTTACGTCCGCTTGTCCATGCCCAGTAGAGCGCCGATACGTTCAGCGGCGCCGGTGCTGTATTGACATCAAGGTGGTTAAGGCTCAGCGGAATACCCAGACGAAATTTGATTTTGGTAAATGCCACGCCCGCGCTTTGTGGAATCGTCGCCTTAACCTGGCTGTTTGTCGCAGCTGTGGGGCCGGTTGTGGCGGCGCAGCCACCGGTGCCGTTCTCAAAGTCGAGCAACGCCACACCCTGATATTGCCACGTGCCGTCTTGGTTCAGCGTCAGGCTGACTTCGCTGTTGTCGGCCTTTACCAGACGAATGTCATTCACGTAAAAACGAAAATCGCGGGCGACGAGGTCGGTGTTATTCGTGCCGACTCCGTTGCCGGCGCCCGTATACGTAGTGCCGCAGGCGAAGTCTTGTGTGCCGACCTTGGCCTGAAAATTCAGCGTGATATCATTCGTCGGTGTTGTGACATTGTTCGAGGTGGTGGTTTCGGGCGCTTTGTCGCCTGTGTTGGTGCAGCCGGCCGCAAAAACAGCGACGAGCGCAGAAAAATAGATTTGTTTAAATAACATAATAATACTCCGTTAATTTAGTTTGGTCTGCATGCGCGTGCATGTGCGCCACCGGGGTTAGTGCCGGCAGAAAGATTAAGCAGGCTTCGGAAAAACTCCCGAAAAAGTGAAAAGCCTCGTCGTTTGCGAAGGCAAACGACTGCTAAAGCGCGCCGTCGCTTTGAGGCAAAGCGACTTTGCTGCTTTTCACTTTTCCGGTTCCGGTCGCCTGCTAACGGGTTCCTTTTTTAGGAACCCGTTAGGCGCAATCTGATTGCAAACCCTGCGGTCGCAATCGACAGAGTCAGGTTCGGCGGGGGGGTGGAGTATCGAGTTCACAGATGACAGATGAAAGCAGGTGGGTGTTATCGCCTTGCGGCAAGCTACGCAGGTTTGCCGCCAGCAGAGTAAACTCGCTGCCGGTAAATACCCAGCGGGCATAGGCGGGTGTGAATACATCGTCTTCGGCGCTTGCGCAGGGGTGGTCTGCGCTCAAGAGTTTTGCTTTAGCGGCCAGTTTCATGCGCTTGTTGCATCCGCACGGACAATCTTTGCCCTTTTGCACCTTTTGTTTTGTGTGAACGCAGAGAAAATATTTCGGTTGCTGCGCCGCGGCGACTTCGAACGCGCCCGCGAGCTGAGCGATAAACAGCGAAAGGCCAAAGCCATGCAAGATTTTGAAGCGGATCGGCCGCACACCCAAAACACGGTTGCAGAAAGTCAGCCGTCAAGCGAAATTGCAGGCAAGGCCCAGAAGGCTGGCATTCAGACAGCCTCGCACCAGCTACGCCGACGGCGATTCACGATAATCGAGGACGAGCTGCCCAGGCCATGTCCAGGCGTAGACGAGCGACGCGCTTGTCTTGGCGTTCGCCCACCGCGCGCGGCAGGCAACAATTGATCGCTCGCCGGTTTCGGGCAGTGGAGATTCGATAAGCTCTTTCCAGGCGAGCGGTTTCGATTCTTCAAGCGGGGCACCGAGGCCGCGGGTCGACGCGAGCGAAACAATCTCACGCGCGAGTGCCAGCAGGTGCTGGTGGCTGTCTTCGTTGAAATCTTCATTCACGTAGAGAATAAGTTCTGCTGACGCGGCATTAAACTGCAGCGTGTAGACGATAGTGCCCCCGGGATAAGTTTCGCTGAAACTCGCTTTGCCATTGCCGTTGATCGGAATATCAGGATGCTGCCGGGTGAAGTCTGCGCGCGAAACCGCAAGAGGTATTTCGCTCAGCCGAATCATTGCACTTTAAAACGAAAAGCCACGCCGTCGACCTTCAGCGTTTCGCCGTCGCGCTTGAATTCAATTTCACAGATGCCGTCGGCCTTAAGCTTTTCGGCTTCTTTCTTGAGTTCGCGCAGCGCGTCTGCGCGGCTTTTTTTTGGGCCTTCGACCTTCGCCTCGATTACCCCCAACTCTTCGATCGTATCGCCAATGCGGCCTTTATAGTGCATCGTCACACCTGTCGTGTCGACGTTGGCTCCCGGGTCGCCTGCCGACATATCCCAAAACAGCAGTTGGCCGTTTTCGGGGTACGCGCGCCGCGTCTTGCTCGCACACGCGGTAAGGGTAATTATCATGGCTGCAATAATGAAAGCGCGCATGGTGTCTTTTGCCTGAGGCAGCTGTCCGGTCAAATGGTTTCGTGATGAGGATTGACAGCGCACATGGAGCGAACAGCACGTGCAGCTTACCGGGCAGACTCGCTCGTATCTGCGCTATCGGCCGGCCGGCGGTTTGACCCTCATTCGTGTCGAAAACGGCGGCCACGCCTGGCCGGGCGGGCGCCAGTATTTACCCGAAATGGTCGTCGGACACGCGACGCGCGAGTTTTCGGCGGCCGAAGTTATTTTTCACTGGTTGCGATGGTGTCCCTATAGATTTCTATAGGCCGCGCGCTTCATTCAATTTTTTTTCGTTTACGCATAACTCTCAACGCTTCAGAATTCTGCCATGCGAATTCTGGCGGCTCTTGTTTTGTTTGTCATTATCGGTTGTGGGCCTTCGAAACGAACCCGATACCTGCACGAATCAGCGATCACGATGGTTGGTCCATTGCCCGAAACGGCCGGTAAGAAAAGCGATACGGCTGAATTGGTTAAACTTGGTGAACGCCTCTACTTCGATACGATACTGTCTGCGAATGATTCCGTATCATGCAATAGCTGCCATCGCGTAGACAATCTTGGCGCTGGTGTCGACGGTGGCCGCGTCTCTGCCGGTGTCGGTGGCAAAGAGGGAAATCGAAATTCTCCCACGGTCTTAAATGCAGCCTTACATACCGCGCAGTTCTGGGACGGCCGGGCCAAAGATTTAGAGGCTCAGGCCGGCGGGCCGATTCTAAACCCAATAGAAATGGGAATGCCCAATGAGCGCTTCGTTGAACAGAAGTTGGCCAAGCACAATGAATATCCCGCTTTATTTCGAAAGGCGTTTCCCGGCGAACCTGCGGCGATACGCTACAATCAAATCACGCGGGCGATAGCTGCGTATGAGCGCACTCTCGTCACAAGTGACCGCTTCGACGATTTTATGCGCGGTAACATTAACGCCCTTACGGGTCGCGAGCTCAAAGGGTTTGCGCTCTTTATGGAGATCGGGTGCATCAGCTGCCATAATGGAAAATTACTTGGGGGGAATACTTTTCGAAAAGTCGGCGGGGTTATACCTTATGACAATCTCACCGACCTCGGGCGTTATTCGATTACGAAGAGCGACGCCGACAAATACGTCTTTAAAGTGCCCTCGCTTCGAAACATCGAGCTGACGGCGCCGTATTTTCATGATGGTTCGCGGCCAACTCTCGAAAGCGCAATCTTGACGATGGCGCAGATTCAATTGGGCAAAAACCTGAATCGACTGGAAGTAGCCTATCTCGCCGACTTTCTGCGCACGCTGACCGACAAGAAGCGAGGTGGCCGGTGAATATTTCTGTATGGCGCGACAAGTTCTTGAGCAAGAAGTCATTCAAGTACACGGCCGTGGCCTTCGGATTGGGGCTGATTTTTCCGCTGATCGCGTTGTCCATCGACATCGGCATAATGAACGAGCTGCCCCTCGAGATAGATAGCATCGCCTATGTGCATATCGCGAACCCGCTAAACTTTCTCGTTGATCTTTCTCCGTTTGTGATCGGCTTTATATCATATTTTCTCGGGCGTAGCGCCGAACAGGTCGCCTTTTACTCAGCAAACCTTGAGAAAATGGTGCAAGAGCGAACTTTGCAACTCGCCCGCGCAAAAAACAACGTCGAGACAATTCTCAACTCTGTGCGAGAAGGTCTGTTTATCGTGCACCGCACTGACAGTGGTTATATGATAAGCGCCGAAAAATCGGCGGCGTGCGCGAAGATTTTTGGCAAGAAATACAGCATGCAGGGCGATTTTCAAAAGGCTCTATCACCGTTCTTGAGCCCGGCAAAGGCCAAAGAACTTGATAATTTTCTGAAGCTGTTGCGTAACGGGTTGGCCGACGCAGATATGTTAACCGATTTAAACCCCCTAAAAGAAATTCATACGCTCGCGGGCGAACCTGAAAAAGAGAAGTATATCAGATTCGCTTTCAACACGGTCGCCGACAAAGACGATAGTCAGTTTCTCGTCAGTGCGATCGATGTAACAGAAGAGAAGCTTCTGCAAATTGAAGTTCAGGAAAAGAACAAGAAGCACGCTGAAAACACACAGATGGTGCTGTCTGTGTTGCATATTGGTCCTGCATTGCTCGAAGATTTTCTCGAGGGCGTCGACACAGAACTGGCGATTGTCGTTAATATTCTTCAGGGCGAAATGAGCGCATCGGAAACGATGAAGAATATCGAACAGCTCGGCAGATCAATTCACTCGATCAAAGGTAACGCTTCTTTGCTCGATCTGAAGGTTCTCGCCGAGGTTGCGCATGAATTTGAGTCGGCCGTGCAACAAATTCGTGGTATCGATGTGCCCCAATGGGCCGACTTCTTACCTCTGGCAATGCACCTTGATCGGTTGCAGAAGACTGTGCAGGGTTTAAAAGAGCTACTAACACGTTTGCATGCCTTTCGGCAGCACACGAGCGGTGAAATTGATTCTGCGATTGCCGCAATTCCGCACAATATTGCTGAAATGGTCGGCCGGTTCGCGGCAGAAGCTGGCAAGAAAGTTTCGGTGAATACTGAAGAGTTTTCGGGCAAGGGAATTCCGAATCGTTTTGCCTATATCTTGCGCGATATCGGCATTCAAATGACGCGCAACTCGCTGGTTCACGGAATCGAAAACCCCGAGGCACGTCTGGCGGCAGGCAAATCGCCAGAGGGAAACATTGCGCTCAAGCTCACATCTGATGCCGAAACGGTCTATTTTTCGGTGCGCGATGACGGACGCTCTTTTAATTTTGAGAAAATTCGCGAGAAGGCAATCGTTGAACTCAAACTTGAGCCTTCGATGGTTCACCAATGGGATAATGAACAGCTTATTGAATGCGCGTTTCGACCCGGGTTTTCAACGGCTGATACAACCACAATGACAGCAGGGCGTGGCATGGGTCTCGACATCGTCAATTCGAGAATTCGCAACGTCGGTGGAAAGATTCGGATTAAATATGCGCCAGGGCTTTTTACCGAATTTGCGATGAGTTTTCCCAAAAATTCAGAGCACAAAAATGTGATAGGTTGAGATTCGACAGAAAGGAGCATTGTGATGAAAATTATGATTGTTGATGATTCTATGATGGTGAGGCGAATTATCGAAAAGTTTGCCGACAAGCTGAAGCTTGAAGTAGTGGGGCAAGCGGCGAACGGCAGAGAGGCGGTTGAAAATTTTGAAAAACTTCGCCCCGAACTTGTCACACTCGACATGACCATGCCTGAAATGGATGGCCTGACGGCGATGCAGAAAATACTGGCGATTGATCCGAAGGCAAGAATCATCATTGCCTCTGCGGTGAATAACAGTGACACGATCGTGCAGGCACTTAATAGCGGCGCGAAAGCTTATCTGGTCAAGCCTTTCGACGAGGCCAAAATGATTGCAACTTTTACGAAAGTTATGGAAAATTAAACAGGAGCAACAGTGAACGCAGCAAGTATCAAAACCTTCGTCGACGGAGTATCAAACTTCTTTAACCGGCTGGGGCCTGAAGCAGTGAGTATAGGTGTCCCTTACATAAAGGATGCGGGTAGTTATCTGGGCGAGATTACGGGTATCATTGGCCTTACGGGGGCACGAAAGGGCGGTATTCTCATCACGTGCAGTTACGGAATGATAGACCTGATTTCAGCCGCATATACCGGCACCTCAGATGCTTCTTCGGCGGCCCGAATCGACATGATTGGCGAGCTTGCCAACACCATTTCGGGAAACGCTTCAGATGCTTTTGGCACCGATTTTCAGATTTCAGTACCCGTCGTGATAACAGGCAAACCCGAAGGTATAAATTTGCCTACCCGGTTGCCGACGTATATTATTCCCCTGCAGTGGCGAGGGGAGAATGCGCACCTTGTGGTGGGCATAGAGTAGGTAAAATCGGCCCGCTGACCCTTGGCAATTGGGCGAGGGTGGCGGCCTATCAACGGCAATAAAATGATTT
>JAKQXK010000569.1 GCA_029561505.1 Spirochaetota bacterium
AAAGCGGCACTCGACAAGAGCGCCGAAGCGGTCGAAGGCCTTAAGGCCGACCTGAAGCGTCTGAGCTTCTTATAAATTAATTAAGAAAGTGGCCGAGGCCACTTTCTTAATTACACCACGCCTGCCGCCGATAATTAAGGGTATGCGGCAGGCGTCTCTCGGGTTCTTGTTGCTCTTTGCCGTTGGCTCAACCGGGCTTTATGCAGAGCAAGTTTGCGGCCCGGTCACCGTCAGCGCCGTTTCGGGCGCACCTTTTAGCACAGAAATCGAAAACGAGGTCTGTTCGCAGATCAATTCAAAGTTTCAGACGGGTAACCTTTCGTCTGTGTTGGGCTTTATGGCGCGTGCCTATGCGGTCGCAGCGCAGGGGCGCGTCGCAGACTATGGCGCGAACATGCAGGTCTTTTCGTTCGGGGCTGCAACGACCCTGGCAGTGAGCAATGTGAGCGTCCCCACAAGTTATGGTGATCTTGAGGCTCTGGGTAAACGCCTGAGCGCGCAAACGGTACCCGACGTGGGTACCGGTTTTTCTGCCACGGCGACGCTGGGTATCAGCCTGCGTACCATGAATTTAAGAAAGCGCGGCTGGTTCGACCCGAAGAATCTCAACATTTACGCCTCGTTCTTTCTGTTGCCCTCGGTTACCTACCAGTCTTACAGCATCAACGCAACAACGGGCAGCATTTACCTGCAGTACAAGCTATTACCGATGCGCAAGCTGCGCTTTGCGCTTCTCACCTGGGGTGGTCTTGATCTGGGCGTGGGTTATACCTATTCAACGAGCAAGTTCAGCGTCACGAGCACCGACAAGCTCACGACGATTAATTTCACCAGCAATGGAAAGAATATCGTCTATGAACCTACGGGTTCGCTGTCGCTGGCGTACACAACGCATATGATACCCGTTGAGCTTTCGACGAATGTGTCTCTGCTCTATTTTTTGTCTCTTGTTTTCGGTGCCGCCGCCGACTTTCATGTGCTGACGAGCGCTGAGCTTGCGGCGAATGTTTCGGGTGCCGTAAAGGTCGATGGCGTTTCTGGCCCCGGCGACTATGCGCGCTTCAACACAACTGAAACCGGCAAAGTGAGTGGGGTGGGTTTTCGAGTTTTCGGCGGCCCGCAATTTAACATCTGGAAAATGCGGCTCTTCACGCTTGCGCATGCAACAAGCGATTCGACATATGGTGTGACTCTGGGGGCGCGCTTCACATGGTGAGGATATTTATCGTCTTCGCGCTGCTCGCGGCGATGCAATGCGGCAAACCATTTGTCATGAAACCGCAGACGCATAACCACCCGGTGATGGTGGGTGAAATACGCCAGATCGGCGGTGAAAAGGTGCCCGTCGATGCCACGCGCAAATTTGATATCTCGACCGAAATCGAAATTCTTGATACGCCGACCTCGAACTCGTTTGACTGGTACCTGACAGAGCAGTATAAACTCGATCACAGGCTTGCCGCGGCGACGCTTCTCGGCCAGCGCGACAGTCGCATCAGCGAACTTAAATTCGGCAGCTATGTTTTTATGGGTATCTTGTTCTATTTCGATAAAGACTGGATTCGTGTTTCAGGCTACACGGGCAAAAAGCTCAGCAGCGACCCCGAACGGTCTTACTTTCTGACGCCCGTTACCGGTAAACCTTCGAAAACAGTGCGCGGCGAGCGCACGAAGGCAGGCCGCCCCAAAAAAGAAAAGCGTGCAGGTCGCAGACGCCGATGAGAATCGTGTCGTTATTAATCCTCATATGTCTGCTGCTCAACTGTGCGGGCAGCCGCCATACCGTTTCGCTCAACGACATGGACTATGCTGTATCGATGACGCCACAGATTTACGGGTCAGACGGCAACATCAAAGCCAATGGCGCGGGTGTCGATGTCATTGGCGATATTGAAGTCACGCGGCGATATTGGTCGCTCGTTTACAGCTTTGTGCCGCTCGGCGATACAAAGAAACAGGTTTCAGATTTTAATCAGGTAATCGCGGCGCGCGGCGCACACGGCGTCATCAATTTCGAAATTGAAAATGAGGGGTGCGACATGAATAATTTTGCTTATCTTGTCGCGCCTACCGTTTTGCCGTTTTTTCCCGGGTGCAGCAAGATCACTTTCAGGGGCAAGCTCGTGCGAGAAAGCGCGCGGTAAAGCCGCAAGAGCAAAGCGAATTGACAGCCACCACTCATTGCCGCCTGCTGCCCATATATGGCCAAGTCGACCACGAAAAAAACAACACCCAGAAAAAAAACTGCGCAAAGTGCCGCAGCCAGCCGCAAGGCACCCGCTAAAAAGACGATCAAAGATGCCCGCAAGGTCATCAGCGACCGCCGCTACGAAGCGCGAAAGCTGGTCACCCGTCTCACGTTTATCGGGTTCTCTTTCGATACCAGTTTCTTGCAATTACCGGGCAGTATTTTCGTACCGCAACTCAATGCGCTGCTGGTCGACCAGTCTGCGGGCGGCTGCTCGCTAGTGTTTATGCGCGCCAACCCGCTGACGTCGAATCTGGTGGTGGGCAATACCTGTATAGTGCAGATAGAACCCGAGCGGGTTATTCAAGCGTCGATTCGCTGGGTCAAAGAACTCGATGGTAAGCTCGTGAATGCGGGTTTTGAATTCGCAGCCGGGTGACCAGGCGAGAACTCGCCTAATCACCCGGCCCAATGCTTTACGGTGGGTCTTAATTCGCAAGACTCGTTCTTATGCTGTCTGACCTTTCGCGCGATCTGGTATCCCGCAAGATTTCACCTGTCGAGCTGTTGAACGACACCCTGGCGCGCATCGACAAGCACGATGGCACTATTCGCGCATTCATTGATGTCGAGCGCGAACAGGCGCTCAAGGCAGCCGAGGCCTCGGCAAAGCGGCATGCAGAGGGCAAGGCCCTTTCGCCTTATGACGGTATTCCGCTGGGTGTGAAAGATAACATCGTGACCGCAGGCCGCGTCACACAATGCGCTTCAAAGATTCTTGATGGGTTTGTTTCGCCCTATTCGGCGACCGTTATCGAAAAACTGCAGGCACTCGGCTTTATCACGATGGGTCGCCTCAATATGGACGAGTTTGCGATGGGTTCATCGACTGAGAATTCGGCGTTTCAGAAGACGCGAAATCCATTCGACACCGAACGGGCACCCGGCGGGTCTTCTGGTGGGTCTGCTGCGGCCGTCGCGGCAGGTTTCTTGCCGGTCGCCCTTGGCTCTGATACCGGCGGTTCGATTCGCCAGCCCGCGGCTTTTTGCGGCCTCGCAGGCCTTAAGCCAACGTACGGTACCGTTTCGCGTTTTGGCCTTGTGGCGTTTGCGTCGAGCCTCGACCAGATCGGCCCGCTCGCGCACACGATCAGCGATGTGGAGATCATTCACAACGCAATTAAGGGGCACGACCCGAAAGATTCAACGACGATGCCCGATTCGGCTTACCAGAAATGGTCTGGCTCGCTCGGCGATATTCGCCTCGGCATCGACGAGAACATGCTCGAAGGGCTATCGCCCGAGGTGCGTGAGTCTTTCGACAAGACCCTTACTTTTCTCAAAGGTAAAGTGAAGTCGGTTCAGAGCGTACACCTGGCAAACCAGAAATTTGGTATCCCGGTGTATTATCTCACCGCGACGAGCGAAGCGTCTGCGAATCTTTCGCGCTTCGACGGCATTCGTTACGGCCATCGCGCGGCAAACGCGAAGAACCTCAATGAGGTCTATGAGCGTTCGCGTACCGAAGGTTTCGGGCCCGAAGTTAAGCGCCGCATTCTGCTCGGTACCTACGCTTTATCAAGCGGCTACTACGATGCCTTTTACGGCAAGGCGCAGGCTGTGCGCGCACTGATTCAAAAAGACTATTCTGACGCGTTCACCAAGGTCGACGCAATTCTGATGCCGTGCACACCTTCGACTGCCTTCAAGCTCGGTGAAAAAACTTCAGACCCTGTGCAAATGTATCTCTCTGATGTGCTGACGGTCGGGGCAAGCCTTGCGGGAGTTCCCGCTCTGTCGGTGCCTGGCCCCGCGACTGGTCTGCCAATCGGTATGCAGCTGCAAGGCCCGAACTTCTCTGAAGATCGCCTGTTTGCGCTCGGCCGCGCGATTGAAGCGGAGTTTCCGCAGAAACGCGCCCAGCTCACCTGATGTAATCAATGGCCTACCTGACAACCCAACCCTATAAAGGCACACGGGATTTTTTTCCCGAAGACATGCGCTTTCGCGAAGCGATGTTCGCGGTGATGCATCGGGTTGTGCGCCAATATGGCTTCGACCAGATTGACGCGCCGATTATAGAGCCCGTCGATCTTTACCTCGCCAAGACCTCAGAAGAAATTGTGGGTCAACAGATCTATTCGTTTAAAGACCGCGGTGACAGACTGGTCGCGATTCGGCCCGAAATGACCCCGACGGTTGCGCGCATGGTGGCGGCGCGATTTCAAGAAACACCCAAGCCGGTGCGCTGGTATTCGATACCCAACGTCTGGCGCTATGAGCAGCCGGGCAAAGGCCGTCTGCGCGAGCACTGGCAGCTCAATTGCGATATTTTCGGCGCGGCGTCAGAGAAGCTCGCCGATCTCGAACTGTTGAACCTCGCGGTCGATCTGCTGCGCGGTTATGGCGCAACCGGCCAGCATTTCAAAGTTTACCTGTCGCACCGCTCGATACTGAATGGTGTGCTTGGCGGTGAACTGAAGTTGCCACCCGAAAAATGGCCGAATGTAGCGCGCATCATGGATAAACGCGCCAAAGTCAAACCCGAAGCTTACTCAGCGATGCTCGAGGCCGAGGGCGTGACGGCATTGCAAAAGGCCGAACTCGATTTCTTTCTTCTCGAGAAATTGGACTACCTGAAGAAAAAGTATCATCTCGAAGGCGCTGAATATGTCATCGAACTCATGCAGGCGCTCGAGACACTGGGTCTGGGTGAGTTTATCGAATACGACCCGGGTGTCGTGCGCGGCTTCGATTACTATACGGGACTGGTGTTTGAAGTGTTTGACAATCACCCGGATAACCGTCGCTCTCTCTTTGGCGGCGGGCGTTATAACAACCTCGTTGGGGCGTTTGGCAAAGAGACGCTGAATGCCGTCGGCTTTGGCATGGGTGATGTGACGCTTGAAGACTTTCTGCGCACCCACAAATTGCTCGAAGATCAGCCGCGGCGTGTTGAACTCTATATCGCCGTGCTCGATGAGAAGCTTGCCACTCATGCACTGCAGCTGGCAGCACAACTGCGCCAGCGCGGCAAAACCTGCGAGATTTCTCTCGGTGCGGCGAAACTTGGTAAACAGTTTCAAGAAGCCGAAAAAAAGCAGATTGCGCGTGTGATAATTCTCGGCGAAGACGAGGTCGCAAGTTCGGTCTATACGGTAAAAACCCTGGCGACCGGCGAGCAATTGAAGCTCAAAGCCGAAGAGATCTGATTCAGGAACCGGTTTTCGCGGCCGTATTGATGTCTTTAGTCTCGGCAAGGGCGAGCAGCACTTCTGTCAAATGCGCCGCCGCCTCGAAATAGGGCAATATAACTTCGTTCGCGCCTGCATTCTTGAGTTCGTTAATCTGCGAGTTAAGGTCTGCGTTGGCGACAATAAAAGCCGTGCTGTTGAGTTGCCTGCAAAGCCTGACGATTTTCTGATTCGACGTGCCCTTGAGCAACAGATCGGGAATCGACGAAATGATAATTCGCGTATTCTCGATGCCTGCGTGTAGCAGCGTGTCGACGTGGCTGATATCGCCGTAATGGTGAGCAATATTTCTCGCCTCAAGCTCGCGCACAGTCTCGAGATTAAAGTCGATGACCAGAATATCGCTTAAGAGTTCGGGCCGCCGCAGCGAAACAAATTCGATGAGCGCCTGGGCTCCCCTGTGGTAGCCCAGAATTGTGATGGGTTTGCCCGCTTTCATGTGTATTTCAGCATGTTCAATGCGACTTGTTCGCCGCACCAGGCCGAGGCGACGAAAAAGCCGTTCTAAAAGAATATAGATTTCGTGGTTATATTGAATCAGATAGGCAGAGGTGATTGAAGTAAAAGACATCGCAAAAAGCACCGCCCCCATTGTTTCTTGCCGAATTTGATTGTAGCTGACGCCAAGCGCTGTGATCACGAGCGCAAACTCGCTCACCTGTGCGAGATTGAGGCTTGTCAGAAATGAGTTTCTGAGGTTCGTCTTGCCGGCCAAACTCAGCGGAATTACGATCAGAAAGCGCGAGACAAAAGTGAAGCCAATAATCAGCGCCACGGGTGCGATGTAACGCGTATCAGGCCAGGGAATTTTCATGCCCAGTGAAATGAAAAAGAGCGTCAGAAAAACATCGCGTAGCGGCAAGATCTTTGCGGTGACGTGAAAGCTGTACGGAAAAGTCGAAATTGCCACGCCTGCGATGAGCGCCCCCATTTCCATGGATAATCCCATCAGCTTCGCGGCCCCAGAGACCCCGACGCACCAGCCAATAGAGAGCATGATAATTATCTCTGGGCTGCGGGCCACGGGTTCAAAGAGTCGACGTAAAACATAACGACTGAACAAAAATGCCAGAACCACCAAAAGCAGCGATTTGCCGAGCGCAATCGCGATTGGTATTGCGCCGGGCGTCGCGAGATTGGGCTGAATCGCCAGCAGCAAAATTGCCCAGACATCTTGAAACAGCAGAATACCGACGGTGAGCTTTCCCGAATATGAATCGAGCTGAAGTTTGTCGGCGAGAATCTTGATCACGATTGCGGTGCTGCTGAGGCTGCACGCCAGCGCGAGGTACAAGGCTTCAAGGTTTGAGCCATTGAGCGCATAACCTATACTTGAAAAGAAGAGCAGGCCAGAAACAGCAGTGAGCAAGAACTGGCCGACACCTGCAAGGTAAACTTTGCGCAGAATCGTGATGAGGTGTGTCGGCTGCATCTCGAGGCCGAGAATAAACAGCAGAAGTATTAATCCTATTTCTGAAATGGTTTCGATATTTTCAATATTCGTGACGAGTTGCGGGCCGATTTCAGGGCCAATGATTACCCCGCCGATAAGATAGGCGATGATCGCGGGCTGTTTGATGCGCTCGACGATGTAACCAACGACCGTGGCGACAAAGAAGGTAATGCCGAGATCTTGCAACAGGCCGTGCATATGGGGCATGAAAAAAATCAGGGCGATGCGTCAAGAGAGAACCTGCGCAAAGAATTTCGAAGGCCGCACCGTTTCTAACAGAATCTTCATACATTCGGGTGAATCTTAATAACATTTATGCGTGCAAGATGGCATTGAGCACGCATATTCT
>JAKQXK010000589.1 GCA_029561505.1 Spirochaetota bacterium
GCCTGCAGCCTTGAGCACGCGCAATGCCTCGAGCCCGCCGAAAACTCCCACTGTGCCGTCGAAGCGACCCGCGTGCGGCACCGCGTCGCAGTGTGAACCTGTGCCGATGGCGCCGAGCGACTTTTCGTCACCCAGCCGCACGAAAATATTGCCGATCGCATCTTCGCGCACATGCAGCCCGGCCTCGCGTGCGAGCGATTTGAAATAGTCGCGCGCCTTGAGGTCGTTTTCCGTGAAAATGATGCGCGTCACGGCGGGGTATTCATGGTCAGAGAAGCGCGCGAGCTTTTCGAGTTCGTCGCTGACGCGCCGCGCGTTGACGGTAATCTCAGGTAAAGAAGACATTGCGCCTCTTAATATGCATTATTGACGCGGCAAGAAATTATTCTGCTTTCATTAGCCCGGTTATCGTTAGACAGGGGTTCGATTAGCCAGGGAATTAATTCCTTGGCTAATGAAGAATTCTGAAAAATCAATCCAGATAGAAACAATGCGCATGCCTCTGCATGCCAATTTTGGGATAATAATCCACCGCCGCAGGTGCTGAAAGCAGAATCAGTTTCGCCTCGGGGGCCGCAAGTTTCGTCTGGCGAATCAGCTCTTTGCCGATACCCTGGCGCTGGTAATCGATATCGACTGCCAGGTCTGAAAGGTAAGTGCAGTAAGCAAAATCACTCAGCGCCCGACTGACGCCGACAAGTTTGCCTGCATCTCGCGCCGTCACAATTAGATTTGCATGGGCAACCATGTTCTTCAGCCTGGCCGGGTCGTCGACAGGTCGCCTTTCACCCAAAGTGGATCTGATAAGCACGTTTCTGAATTCCTCAACAGCCAAACCGGGTTCAATCTGGTAGCAAATCATGGGGCATCTCGAAATGTTTCATTAGGCAGGGAATTAATTCCCTGCCTAATGAAACTCTTTGACGCGCCGTTTCGACATGGCCATTAACCACATGGCAAAGAAAGAATTTGAACTCATCGTCTACGGCGCAACCGGCTTCACTGGCCGCCTTGTCGCAGAATACCTCGCGCAGCGTGGCATCACTGGCTGGGCAATGGCTGGCCGCAACACGGCTAAACTCGCAGAAGTGCGCGACCTGATCGGCGTACCCAAAGACACACCTCTCGTTGAGGCAGACGCCTCAAACCCGGCTTCACTCAAGGCGATGTGCGAACGCACGCGCTGCGTGCTGACAACCGTCGGCCCTTACCAGCTTTATGGCTCTGAACTCGTTGCAGCCTGCGCCGCTTCAGGCACCGACTACCTCGACCTCAATGGCGAACCCGCATGGGCGCGGCAGATGATCGATGCACACGATGCAGCCGCGAAAAACAGCGGTGCGCGCATTATCTTGTCGGCAGGCTTCGATTCGATTCCGTTTGATCTGGGTGTGTGGTTCTTGCAGCAAGAAGCGATCAAGAAATTTGGCAGCCCAGCCCCGCGAGTCAAAGGCCGCGTGCGCAAAATGCAAGGCGGAGCTTCAGGTGGCACGATGGCGAGCATGAAAGCGACTTTCAAGGCATCATTCAAAGACCCGTCAATCCTCAAGTTGCTCAATAACCCGTTTGCGCTGACTCCCGGTTTCGAAGGCCCGTCACAGCCTTCGGGCATGGTGCCTGAATATGACAAAGAGCTTGGTGTCTGGGCCGCGCCGTTTGTCATGGCACCGATCAATACCAAGAACGTTCACCGCACCAACATGTTGCTCGGCCACCAGTATGGTAGCGACTTTGTTTACGACGAAATGATGCTCACCACACTCGGCGAAGCTGCGCGCGCGCTGGTCGATGCAGCTGCGAAGGCGAATCCGTTCAGTGGCAAAGGCCTCAAGCCTGGCGACGGCCCATCTAAAGAAGAGCGCGAAACCGGATTCTACGATGTTGTGTTCACGGGAATCTATCCCGATGGTCGCAAGATTGTTACCTCGGTCTACGGTGACCGCGACCCCGGTTATGGTTCAACCAGCAAAATGATTTCAGAAGCCGCGCTCGCTTTGCTCGAAACTAAATCGGCAGGTGGCGTGTTCACGCCAGGGGGAGTGATTGCTGCCCCGTTGGTTGAGCGCCTGCAGAAATACGCAGGGCTGACTTTTAAGGTCGAATAGGGCGTTGGTTTAGGGAAAAATAACCACATCTCCCTCTTTGTAAAAGTCGCTGGTCTTCTTCTTTGCCCCCTGTGGTGATTCAACCACAGCGGGCATGAACTGAAAGGGTATCGTTACCTCGCCGGCAGTGGCCGAGTTGATGCAGAAATGCAGGTGCGATTCACTCGACATGCCGCTGTTACCGGCGTACCCTATCAGGGCGCCCCGTTTAACTTTTTGTCCGGCCTTTACCAGAATGCCGCCGGCTTTCATGTGTGCGTAAAACGAATAATAACCCGCGTGCTTCAGTGTAATCGTATTCGCATCAGCCGCATAACCGCCAGGCTCGTTGTCGGGAAAATCGGCAATGACGCCCGAGACAACGCCATCTTCGACTGCAAAAACCGGCGAACCAAACATGTAATAGTCTGCGTTGGTCTTGCCTGAGGCTCTCGGCTTCTTAATCGCCTTGTTCTCGTCGACGGCAGCGAAGTCGTAACAGAACTTTGAAAGCCCGTTATGCGTCATGGCCGTGCCGCCAAACTCGCTCCAAATGGTGTTGCGCCCCTTCAATGGATACGCAAGATTCGTGACCGGTGCCGGCAGCTTTTGTTTTTTCCAGTAAAGATCAAATGCCTTGCGTCGCCACGCAATTGCTTCTTCTCTCAAAGCCTTATCGGCGTTGCCGTGAACGCGATAATTGGCGTACAATTGAAAGCCATAGTCGTCGTGCAGCTGCGGGTTCATAGGGTGCACCTTGAACAGCGAATCGTACACAGATTGAAAAAAAGTCCGATCTGAGAGGTCGCGTAACCCCAAACGCAGCATCTGCTGGTAGTAAAACTGGTCGTAGCCACCGCGCCGCAGTGCATCAGCAGCTAACTCAATCTGTTCTCTCAATCTTTGTCGGTCACCTTGCGTGCGAATCTTCTTAAAATACTGATACCTGGTGAAAGGCAATGCCTCTTTGAAGAGCGGTGAATTTGGGTATTTGAGCAGCCCGGCTTGCATCTGCGCAATTGCCGTTTCGAATTCACCCATTTCCCGGTGCGAGCGGGCCAGACAAAACTCTGTATATTCACGCGGGTCGTTCATTGCTGCTTCGACATAAAGTGGATGCGCTGACTTTGCGGGCATTGTCTCGCCTTTCTTGATGAGCACACGCGCCAAAGCTGACCGGGCTTTTGTGTCTTGCGGCCATTGAATGAGCGCGGTACGCGCAACCGAAATTGCCTCATCGTAACGCTTTAAGTTCTCCAGTGCCCACGCCCGTGATGTGTACGCCCAGGCTTTTTGGGGGTTCGCTTTGATGTAGCTTACAAGTTCTTTGTCAGCCGCGACCCAATTCTGCGTTTGCAGCAGATCAGTGATTATTTCTGCCTGCGATTTAGCGCCCAGGGCCGCCGTCGCGAATAACAGCAGCCACCACCAACGCCTCACAGTGACCTCAGAAATGCCACAAACACCTCAATCGCCGCTGCGACGTCTTCTACCGTCACGGTTTCAATCGGGTTGTGGCTGATGCCGCCTGGGCTGCGAATAAACAGCATCGCGGTGGGAGTCACCTTCGACATGATAGCGGTGTCGTGGCCCGCTCCGCTTGCCAACCGAAACGGCTTATGGCTATGGAATTCCATAGCAGACGCCGTTTTATTGACTAATGTAGTGTCGCACTTCACCACAGCTTGAGACTCCTGCGTTTCGATCTGCATGTCGATGCCGCGGCGTTTGGCGATGGCCGCGGCTTCACCCAAAATAACCTCGGTCGCGCGATCGAGCACCGGCTGGTCGCCATGGCGGATATCTAAGCTAAAATAGACCTCTCCTGGTATTACATTGGCGCCGCCGGGTCGAACCTGAGCCATGCCGACTGTCGCAACCAGATTCGGTATCGAGAGACCATACTTTTCGACAAAGACATTAAGTTCGCTGAGCGCTGAAAATGCGTCACGCCTGCCGCGCATGGGGGTGGTGCCCGCATGGCTCGCGAGGCCGCGGTAGAACAGTTTCACGCGCGATTGCCCCACAAGACCTGTCACAGCCCCGAGCGCGAGGTTCTCTGCTTCAAGCACGGGGCCTTGTTCGATATGTACTTCGGCAAAACCCGCGACTTGAGAGAAATCGTAAGCAGCACTTTTGAAATCCTCACGACCATTGAGGCCAAAGTTTTTAATCGCGTCGGCCATCGTGACGCCGTTCTCATCGACGCGCGCGAGATATTCTTGTTTGAAAAGACCCGCAATCGCGAGCGAGCCGAGGTAGGGCATCTTGTAGCGCACACCCTCTTCGTCACTGAAGCCGATAACCTCGAAATGGTGCGCAAGATTGTGTGCTCCGATCGCCTGCGCCGCTGCGATGCCAATCAACACACCGAGCATGCCATCGTATTTACCCGCATCGGGCACAGTGTCGAGGTGGCTGCCGGTGAGAAAAGTCTTGGGGCCCTTGCCCTCAAGGTGGCCGATGATGTTGCCGAGCGCATCGACGCGCACCTGCATGCCTGCGCTCTGCATGTAGCCGCGAACGAGGGTGTGCACGCGCTGCATCGGCTCTGACATGAAAGTGCGTTTGAGAATGCCGGGGCTTTCTGTGCAGGCTGCGAGTTCATCGGCTCGCTTCAGGCATTCGTGGGCAAGGGTGGTGTAGTTCATCGCTTAACCAAACGTATCACACGCCTTCACATCGCCGCTCTGCATACCCGTCTTAAACCAACGCACGCGCTCGGCTGAGCTGCCGTGGGTGAACGATTCGGGTTGCACGCTTTGCCCCGAGCGCTTCTGCAGCGTGTCGTCGCCGATCGACGATGCTGCAGTCATCGCCTCTTCGATGTCGCCTTCGTCGAGAATCTGGCGCGCCTTGTGTGCATGGTGCGCCCAGACGCCGGCATAGCAGTCGGCCTGCAGCTCCATTTTAACCGAAAGCGCGTTGGCATCGCCTTTTGAGGCGCCTTCTTGCTGCTGGCGAACCTGCCGCATCGTCCCGAGCAGGTTCTGAACATGATGACCCACTTCGTGACCAATGACGTACGCCTGCGCAAAATCTCCTGGTGCGCGGTATTCGGTTTTCATTTCTTGGTAAAAAGAAAGATCGATATAGACCCTCTGGTCAGCGGGGCAATAGAACGGCCCCATTGCCGCTTTGCCTTTTCCGCACGGAGTCGGTGTTGAACCACGAAACAGCACAAGCTTCGGGTCGCGGTATTGTTTGCCCATCGCGGCGAAGCGCTCACGCCACACGTCTTCGGTATCGGCGAGCACCACCGAAACAAATTTTGCCAGCTTGTCATTCGCCGGTATCTGCTGCGTGGGTGCAGACGACTCGGTCACAGTACCTTCGCCGCTATTCAAAAGCCGCATGATCAGAGCAGGATCTATATCGAAAAAGTAAGCCGCCGCTGCGGCGACAATAATCGCCACGATACCTTTACCGCGCAGGCCGCCCAAAAGTAACCCACCAATGCCGCCGCCCCCGCTGCTGCCACCACCGGCACCGCGACGGTCTTCGACGTTGCTGCTTTCTCTGCCATCATCACGCATAATTGCCTGAGAGACACCCGGCGTCACATCGTGCGTCAACCGAATTGAAGGTTTGACTCAATCGGCGATCTTGTCGAATCGTGACAGGTTAGCGCGCACCGCGCAAAATCGGCCGCCCGCTCGGTGACATTGAGATATGCCCACCGTAAATCTGTTGGCCGCGCAGCCAGGTCGCCTTTACTAACCCTGAAAGTTGCATGCCGATGTAAGGCGAGACGTCATGGCGGTGCGCAATCATGCCCGGCTCGACGCGAAACTTTGCCTCGGTATCGAATACCGCAAAGTCGGCGTCTTTCCCGATTGTAATGCTGCCTTTATTTTTGAGGCCGACAAATGCAGCGGGAGATACCGAAAGCGCGCGACTCACGCTCGCCAGGTCAAGCCCGCGCGCTATTGCACCGGTATAAAACACCGAGAGGCTAAACTGCAGCCCCGCGATGCCGCCCCATGCCTTCATGAAGTCACCCGAGTGGCGTTCTTTGAGGTTGGGTGTGCAGGGTGAGTGGTCTGACACGGCAAAGTCGATCGTGCCGTCAGCCAGGGATTTCCATAGCTGCTCGCGGTTCTCGCGCTCGCGAATCGGCGGCGCGCATTTATATTCTGTATGCCCGTCTGGTATCTCTTCGGAGCAGTATGTCAGATAGTGGTGGCAGGTTTCGACTGTAATGGGCACCCCGCGTTTACGCGTCGCAGCCAGCGTCGCCAGGGCATCAGATGAGGATAGGTGCACCACATGTAGATGCGCATTGGTTTCACCTGCCAGGCGCGCCATCAGCTCGACCGCGTCATTTTCCCATTTGCGCGGGCGTGACGCGAGGTAGGTTGAATATAACCGAGTGTCCCCCACCCGGCCTCCCCCGCTTGCGGGGGAGGTGCCGAAGGCGGAGGGGGACTCCAACTCCGCATGCATCAAATACGGAACCCCTCCTTTCTTTAGCATAGGTATCGCAGCGCGAATATCGGCTTCGGCAACGTGCGGAAACTCGTGTATGCCTGAATGGATCAGAAAACTTTTGAATCCTAATACACCGGCGTCTATGAGCGGTTCAAGGTCAGCGACATTGCCGGGAATCACGCCGCCATAGAACCCGCAGTCGACGTGCAGCAGGTTTGAGCAGGCCTTGAGTTTACTCTTGAGCGCGGCGACGGTTGTCGTCACCGGG
>JAKQXK010000600.1 GCA_029561505.1 Spirochaetota bacterium
TAGGCCTCATCGGCCATCTTCATTGCCGGTGCGGCAAAGGTGTTGCCTGCGAAAAAGCACAGAGCAGTGATGGCAATTGTTGTGGTGAATATTTTTTTCATGGTTTAACTCCTGAAATGGAATGTCTGATTATTTGACGCCGCTGCGCTGACTTTGGGTCAACTTTATTTACCTTTTCGGCGTGCCCGCTAACATACAGTTTACCGGGGTCATTGAGAACACTTTGTCTGCAACGAAACCCAAACTGAAAAATTTTGAGCCCGCGCGCTTTATGCGCGACTATTGGCAACGCCGGCCGCTCTTTATGCCAGAGGCCCTGCCTGTAGATTTCGTTGGGCTGCGCCCGGCAGATCTGTTCAAACTTGCCGCCAAACAAGAGGTAGAATCGCGCCTGATCAGCCGCAGGCTTTCGCATGGGCACTGGCGGTACAAGGCAGCCGACGGACCCTTTACAGGCGAAGATTTCACCCGCCGTCGCGGGCAAACCAACTGGACTTTGCTCGTGCAGCGGGTAAACGAATGGCTGCCGCGAGTCGATCTGCTGTTCGACTACTTTGACTTTATCGCCAACTGGCGCCTCGACGATATTATGGTGAGCTATGCAACGCCAGGTGGCACCGTGGGCCCCCATCTCGATAACTATGACGTGTTTCTCTGCCAGTTACGCGGCGAGCGCACCTGGCAGTTCAGCCGCCGCCCTTCGCGCTCTGAGAATCTTGAGGCAGACCAGCCGGTGCGCCTGCTCACCGAATTCACAGCAGACAAAACCGTTGTCTGCCGCCCGGGTGATATTCTGTATCTACCGCCGCGCTTTGGCCACTATGGGGTCGCCGACAGTGAGTGCATTACGGTCTCGATTGGTTTTCGAGCTCCGCAGCTTGAGCGGCTGATGGGCCTGTATTTCAACGAAATGGTCGGGGCAATGGGCGATACTTTTTACGGTGATGCCGGCACCCGCGTTCAGAAACAAAGCGGGCAATTCTCAGAGAGCGCATTGAAGGCCCTCACGAGAATGGCCCAGACGGGCCTCAAGAAACTTGGCGCAACCAAACCGGCCGAGCCGCTGCACGACGCGCTGCTTCGTGAGCTCTCAAATTCGCCGAATGCTGCAATACCCTCTCAGACGCTCATGACGCAGACGGCCTTTCTGAAACGGTGGCGAGGCCAGGTGCTGCAGCGCAACCCACGCAACCGATATTTTTATCGGGTACACGCATCGTCGGTGACACTTTATGCAGCAGGCGAAAGTTTTGCGCTGCCGGCAAACCAGCAACACCTCATTGCGGATCTCTGCAATCACCGTTTATTTTCGTGCACGGCGAAGCGCCTCAAGCCGCTCGCCGTAGAATTTTGGTACGAAATGTTCAAACTGGGTTTTGTCTTTTTCGCAAAATGAACATCGAAGTTTTTCTGACAACCTGGTCAAAAGATGGCGAGCGCCTCGGCGCGCTACGCTACGAAGTGTTTGTGATTGAGCAGAAAGTACCCGAAGAACTGGAATGGGATATTCATGACGCCGACGCAGTGCATTTCGCCTGCACCGATAGAACGGGTGAAAAAATTATCGCCACTGCCCGGCTGGTTCGTGAGGGTTCTGTCGCTGTTATCGGCCGGCTGTGCGTCGCAAAACCGTATCGCGGGAAAAAGATAGCTAGCGCAATCATGCATGAAGCGCTTGCCTATTGCCGTGAGCACGGGCTAACGCAGCTTGAGCTGCACGCGCAACTTTACCTGAGGCCGTTCTATGAAAGCCTGGGGTTTGTTGCGCGTGGGCAGGTGTACTTAGAAGCGGGCATCGAGCATATCACGATGACCCTTTCACTGATCTAGCGAAACCAGATCGTGTCAGCATACCATTGGCCGTTGATTTCGACGAGAGTCGTCAGCGTGCGGCCATTTTTCATTTTGATCTTGATTGTCTTTTGGCCTTGGTATTCACCTTCTTCAACCGATTCTACCAGATCGTCGAGCGTATAACCTGAAAGCTCTTTCTTTGCCTTCTTGACGACGGCTGCTGTGACGCGCGCTCGCTGGCGCTCGGTGAGGCGGGCCTTGAGGCCTTTGGCATCGCCCTTCTTGATGAGTTTTGACTGGCGGTCGATTTCGGCCCGGGCTGTTTCAAGCGCATCGGCAAACAGCGAGCCGGCAAATAGCAGCGAAAGCAATACCAGTGTTATTCTTTTCATTGGCAATAAAAGCACTGCTGCTACATCAGGTCAATATTTTCTTGCCTAGATTATCATACCGCCGCGAAGCGGCGGTATGATAATCTAGGCTAATTTTTTGCAGGCATTGAGAATAATCTGGTGGTCTTTGACGAGCGCTTCGCGGTGCGAATCGGCAATCGCCTTCGCGACGGTTCTGCCAACCAGCGGAATATTCACGTGCACATGCACTTCATATTCGCGCACTGTGAGATTTTCGTTAATAGCGATGTATGGACAGGTAGCCACAATCTTCACTTTATCGGGTGCGAATTCAGATTGCATCGTGAACTGGCTGAGATAGGTTTCTGTGTTGAAAGTATTCGTATCAACCATCTCGAGCATACCAGCGGGCACCATTTTTTTCACAATTTCTGGTATTGCATTGCCAAATTTAAAGAGCCGACGCGTAATGATGAGAGATCCGCTTTTTTCGACCCCCAGCAATTGCTGAGATTTCAGACCTGGTTGTTCATCAATGGCGTCATAACGCAACTCTCGCGCAGCGATCACCGTCTTTATCGGGTAGGGAAACTCTTGCCTTAGACTGAACCGCATGCGTCTTAATACCTCTTCTGTGCAATTGTTGCTGCAGGTCGAATTGTTTTTGACCGACCCGCCGTCTTTCGCAAAGACACCTCGTGCAACGCGCGACGCTCGAACACCGTTTTCCCTTTTCATTCGAGAAGCTGGTGCAGATACGCGAAGAGCGCTACCAGAATCTGCACATCTGGGACATGTTCTCTGCCGCAGTGCTGCTAAAAGAAGAAACCAAGGGCCCTGTTCGTACCCGTGAATACAAGCTGCTGATTCGCACTGCGCTGCCGCTTTTTGCGCAGAAGCTGCTGGCTAACGGTGAACCGTTGGCCTGCTATGAAATCACGACGCTCGATTCTGAAAAACAAGAATACAGGTCAGATACGCAGCTACGCATCGTGAATTCGGCGGTGAACTTTCAAGAGCTGTCGCTCTACACGGCTGACGGTATTGAACGAAGCAAGCGGCAAATTGATATCGAAGCAAACGTGAAGATTCCCGCTATTGGCAAGGCAATTGAAAAACTGATCGTGCACGAATTTCGCGAGCAGAGCGGTGTCGACTGCGAGCGCATTTTGAAGTTCTTTGCCGATAACTACGCGGCGCGCTGACAAGCTAATCTTTCTTCACTAAAGCCAGAGTTTTTCGGCCGAGCACTATTGCCCCGGGTATTAGAGAAGCAAGCGCGCTGATACCTATTGAAGCTGCGTAGATAAACACATGCTGGCCTGCGCTCAGTTCAAATCTGATAACCGACAGATCGGTGCCCGAAAGTTTCGTGAGCCACGGCAAATCAGAGATATGCTGCTGCAAAAGCTGCAGGGCCGGCTGCGACAGCGCCAACGCAAGCGCTGAATGTATGAATCCCCATAAAGCACCCTCGATCGCGAGCAAGAACCACAAGAAGAACATCGACGAGCCAAAAACGAGGTAGAGGCCGAACTCATAACGGTTTTGCACCGCAAGCAGCGCGAAAGAATTCGCGAGCGCAATTGCCGCGAGACCGCCGAGCACGACGGCCACAATCATGAAAATCATATCGATCTTTTCGATAGACTTCAGAATCGAATCGAACTTCTTGCTCTGTTCGGGCACTCTCAGGCGCTCTGCGCGAGCTGCTTTGAGCACGCCCGGCAATACCTTTTCATTCGCAACTTCGACGAAAATCTGGTCAAAGCTCATCAGAGCGTTCTTCTGGTTACGCTCACGGTGCTTGCGCTGCACCCAGTCGAGTGGCACGCCGAGCGCAGATATAACCCCAGGGGGCGCAAAACCACAAACGATCAGCACCGCTTCTTCGGTGCGCGACCATTTTGTGCCTACAATACTCTGGCCCAGCAGGGCGCGCAGTCGCATGCCGATCACGGTATTCGCCGAGATGTTCGGCAAACCGTTGATCATTGTGTATGCATACATTATTTCGAGATAACTTTCGGGTACGATGACAGGTATTTCATCGATGGTCTTGTCTTTGTCTTGAATTTTCGTGCCGGCATAAGGCGCCTTACAGCGCATCATCGGTTTGAATTGGGCTTGCGGCACCCCCTGCAATACGAGGTCAAAGCTGAAGCCGAGCTGCGACAATATGGGGTCTTCAAACCTGCCGATTGCGGGCTGCTGCAAGAGCTGCGTTGCCGAGACCGATTTCACGTCACCCTTGTTGCCCCAATTGCGCGCGCGTTCGAGCGTGCGCGACGTAATGTGCATCAGGTTATCCTGTTCTTTGCGAAACTGGCTCCAGTTAGAGCCGCCTTTGCTCATGACACCCAGATCGGGCACCAGCCGCAGCGTCTGCGGTGGCAGGCTAGATTCCATTTTGTCCCGAATCAGCTTCTTGATTGGCTCGAGCACGCCGAGAATCGTGATCACGACCAGCAGCGACAAAAAAAGGCCGAGCGATGAAAGCGCGTTGCGAACGAAGTGCTTGCGCGCAATGAACAAAATGAGATATAACTACTGTAAACTAGAAGCTGGTATGTAATGCGTGAGTATCGAGTGCATGCTGGAGGAAGGGGATATGAGCTGGATTGTCAAACTGAATCGCTTGACGGCG
>JAKQXK010000603.1 GCA_029561505.1 Spirochaetota bacterium
GCGCGTCGAGGCCGGGCAGGCGGTGCGAACGCGCAGCGCGCTCGTTGCACCGCAGCTGATGCATGCCGTCGACACGCATGGCAGCGCCTGCGCGTATCTGCTGTTTGACCCTGACTCTGACGACTATGAATATCTGCGCACCGGGTCTGCCCGCGAGACGATTCGCGGTATCGTCACCGATTTTGCCGAAGAAACAAGGTGGATTCAGACCTTAACGCAGGTCGGCAAGACCCATGAGCCAGCGGCGACGCAGGCTGTACTCGAGAGTCTCGATTTTGGGCGCAGCGCCGCGCCCAGAGCCATGATCGATGCCCGCATTCAGACAGTTATAGCCCTGTTGATTGCCGATACGGGTGAAAGTGTGCCTTTAGAGAAACTGGCGCAGCAGGTTGATATATCCGCTTCGCGTCTCGCGCACCTGTTTAAAGAGCAGGTGGGTATACCAATTCGTATGTTTCGTACCTGGTATCGGTTGAAGAGCGCTGCGCAGCTTCTGAGTGAAGGCATGACGCTCACCGACGCCGCGCTGCGCGCCGGGTTCTACGATTCGGCGCATTTCGCAAATACGTTTCGCGACACGTTTGGGCTCTCGCCTTCGAGCGTTTTCAGCCAGCAACGCCCGCTAAAATGGTTTATCGCCAGCTGAACGTCAGATGCGCGTCAGATGCGCCATGATCTCAGGGTGGCCGGGCGCGAGCTCTAGCGCCTTTTTGAGAGTCTTGCGCGCCGCCGCGGTATTGCCACGGTTGGCGTATATCATGCCCAGAGTGTCGAGATATGAGGGGTTTTTCGGTTCGCGCGTAAGCGCCTTTTTTACCAGAGCCAACGCTTCGGTATAGTTCTTTTCAAGCCGGCAATAGACGAACGCCAGCGAATTCATGCCGTTCGTGTTTTCGGGGTCGTTTTCGATGAGGCGCGCGAGCACGCGCTCGGCTTCCATGAGTTTGTTCTGTTTTTCGAGCGCGTAACCCAGCATGCTCAAAAGCTGCATGTCGCCGCGGCGATCGCGGGTCGCTTCGTTCAGAATCTGCTCGGCATCGGCAAAACGGCGGCGCTTCAACAGCGTCAGCGCAAGCATTTTGCGTACATCGGGCAGAAGGCGCAGTTCATCGAGCTCAATAATGCGGCGAAAGAGTTCTTCGGCTTTTTCCCACTGGTGAAGCTGAAAAAGGCAGAGCGCTTCGTAATAAGAGAATTCGAGGTCGCCGGGCACGATCTGCGCAGCGTCTTCAAAACGCGCGAGCGCCTGTACGAAATCTTTGCGGCGGTAAGCGCGTTTTGCCTCGCTTTTGATGCGCGAGAGCTCTTCAACCTGCTGCAGCGATAGTTCGCCGGGGCCGTCTGCTTGTTTTTTGATCAATGGGTTGGGTTTGCCAATATTGAGGTATTCACCGATCGAAACGGTCTTTTTTGCCGGCCGGGTGTTCGTTGAGTTTTGCGTGGTCTGTTGCATCGATCGAGAGCGGAGTGATGACTGTACAACCCTGGTCGTACCAATAAAAGTCGGTCTCCGCCTCACCTCCGTGACTTAGTACCGAACCGCCAAGATTCAGCAGCATGCTGCCGTCGTCTTGCTGTTCGCGCCTATAGTTATCTCGGTAGATTCGGCGTCCCAATTTAGCCCATTTTATGTCTCCCGCGTCTTCGGCGGTCATCGGAATATTGACGTTGAGCAGAAAATTCTGGTCTGCATCGGCGCTGAAGCGCGCAAAAATCTCACCAAAAATGTCTGCGACCTTGGCAAAATCACCGCTCGCGTCGAGATAACCGCACGAAACGGCAAAAGAGGGCACTCCGTGAATGAATGTGTGGCGCGCAG
This sequence comes from Spirochaetota bacterium, assembly GCA_029561505.1. GTDB lineage: Bacteria > Spirochaetota > Leptospiria > Turneriellales > Turneriellaceae > Turneriella. Next base: position 1,820 of record JAKQXK010000603.1, read on the forward strand.
CACCGACAGTACCGCTGTACCATATATCTTGCCCCATGTTGACACCTTTATTGATGCCCGAGATGCAAAAGTCGAACTGGGGCGCGAGACCCGAATGCAGCGCGACGTTGACGCAGTCGACGGGAAACGCGTCTACCTCGAAGGTGCGCTCGTCAAGGCGAATCACGGGCACATCGGTGTGAATCGAGAGTGCCATGCTTGTCGCGCTTTTTTCTTCGGCGGGGGCAAAAACCCAGGTTTCGCCGAAGGCTTCGAGGCGTTCGCGCAGGCGCAAAAGCCCCGGAAATTTCAGCCCGTCGTCGTTAGATATGAGAATTCTCATGTTTACTCCAGTTCTTTCAGGTATTGACTTCGCGGAAAAGCCTCGGTCAGTTTCGCGCGAAACGACTCAAATTCAGCCGTCTTCTTTATCGCGCGAAAGGCCAGCGCCGCGCGGTAGAGCGCGCGTTCATAGACAGCCTCGTCGCGCGAATCAGAGAACGCAACGCGGCTGAACTCGCGGGCGGCGGGTTCGAATTCCTGATTTTGAAAAAGCATTTCACCGATATTCAGACGCGCTTTGAGGTAAAGAGCTTCGTCAGGTTTCTGCGTGATCTGCCGGTAATAGTCAAGCGCGCGCGCCAAGTCGCCCTCTTTCTGGTGAGATTCGCCGAGCAGAAAGCGGGCGCGCTGACCAAGATTGCGCGATTTCAAAAGCCCGCGCAGCGTTTCGCGGCCCGCCGCGGTTTCGTTGCTTAGCAGCTGGTATTTGCCTTCAAAAAAAGTCAGCTCGGCGAAAAGCATTTCGCTGCCTTCAAACTTTTGTGCGAGCTTCGCGGCGGTTTTCGCGGCTTCGCCAAATTGACCCTGCGTATCATGAATTTCGAAAAGTTGGTTTGCGGCTCGCAACACCAGCGGTTCGGGTGCATCTTCGTTGTTGATCACTGTCTGAATGATCGCGGCCGCCTCATCAAATTTTTTCTGATCGGCGAGCAGCTCTGCCCGGGCAAGCAGCAGGTCGAGTTTCTGCGTCGGTTTCGTCTGCAGCGATTCGAGCTCTTTGAGCGAAGCCGAGGCCAGGGCAAAATTCTGTTTGCGCCGCTGGTAAATGATGTGCTCGCGCAGCGCCTCGGCCATCCACGGTGAGTTTTTGTTGCGCACCCTTAGCGCATCTGTCGCCGCGTTGGCATCACCCACGGCATCGGCCTTGAGCGCAAGTTCAGTCAGGTGGTAGAGCGCCTCTTCAACACCCTGCGATTCGGGAAAATCGGCGATGAACTGCCGGTAGGTGGCAGCCGCCGAGCTGAAGTCTTTTCGGGCCTGCCGCGTGCGCGCCAGATCTTGTGCTGCGCGTTCACGAATCCAACCGGGTTTGCCTGCGTCGCTATAGAGCCCGGTAAATTGCTGCTCGGCAGCGGCATAGTCACCGAGCTGGTAACGGCAAAGGGCCGCAAAGTACATCGCCTCTGCAGCACGGGGGATATCCGCCTTATCGCGTTCAAGGTACTGTCTGAATGTTTTTTCTGCGCTCTCAAAACTGTTTTTTCTGAACTCGAGCCACGCGAGTTGGTAATACGCCTCTGAGGTATGCTCGCCGAGCGTCGGATATTCTTTGATGATGCCCGAATATGTCGCGCGCGCGCCGTCAAGATCGCGAAGGTTATACTGGCACGCACCCAGCGCGAGCGCTGCGCGCGCCTGTTCGGCCGGCTTCTTGTATTTTTTCAAGAGGCGCCGAAACGAGTCGGCAGCCCGGGCATACTGTTTCAGCTCGAAGTAGACCCAGCCGATACCGAGTTCGGCGTCAAAAACCCGCGCATGGTCGCCATGCCGTTTGACAAAACGTGCGTATTGTTGCAGCGCTTCGGTAAATTTGCCCAGAGAATAGGTAATTTCGGCGCGCAAGAACAATGCTTCGGCGCGTGCATCGCTGTCTTCGTATTTTTTGCTGAGCAGCGTCAGTCGCGTGAGAGCTTCATCGAACTTACCTTCGCGGTAAAGCGAACGCGCAAGCAGCAGGTAATGCGTTGCCCCATCTGCTTCGCCCGCAAACTCATCAGCAAGTTTTGTGTAAACCGCAGACGCTTCGGGGTATCGCGAATTCTGATAAAGCAGGTCACCGTGGCGGCGCAGCAGATCTTTGCGGCTCTTGCCGCTAATCGATTTTTCACCCCCTAGCGCTTCAAAAAGCATAATCGCGTCGTCGCTTTTTCCCTGGCGTTTACGAATTTCAGCCAAAAGCTCGAGCGCCGGAGCAAAGGTTTCATGGGTCTGGTAGTGATTGATTATTTCGAGCAGAGAGGGCAGGGCGTCAGTGTCGTTGCCCGACTCTGACTGCAGCTGGGCGTGGCGGTACCTTGCGAACGGATAAATTGCGTGTTTTGGGTATCTGGCAAACAGGTCTTCGAGGGTCGCGAGGGCAGCAGGGGTCTGCTTTTGCCGGTATTTGCACAGAGCCGAAAGGTAGAGCGCTTCTCCCGCTTCTTCAGCCGCGGGAAAATCTTTCAGAACGGCGCCAAATTCTCTTAGAGCCTCGGCGAATTTATTTTCAGCATAGTAACTCTTGCCGAGCCAGAACCTGCCGGCCGCAAGGTTGTCGGCAGCCGTAAATTTGACCAGCAGCGTTTCAAATTGCCTGCGCGCAGAGGTATACTCGCCCGAATTGAAATAGGCGATACCCAGCTGCAACGTGAGCGCGGGGGCCGCTGTGCTTTCAGGGTAACCCTTCAGCGCCCGCGAAAATTCAAGAATGGCTTCGTCATAGCGCTTC
>JAKQXK010000614.1 GCA_029561505.1 Spirochaetota bacterium
GCCTGCACGGCCTGCCAGTTGTTTAGCATTGACGGAAATTCTGGCGAGTTGAGATCGAAGCTGATTTCGGTATTGATGAATACGCCGTGTGCACGCAGACGCATGCAAATTGCCCGGTAAAAATTCAATCTGTCTGCTGGCTTCACAAAATGAGCCACAAGAATACTCAAGGCGGCGTCAAAGTTCTCGCCGGCCGGCAGGTCTTGCACATACCCGTGAATGAGTTCGCAATGACTCAGCACGCCGGCATTGGCGAGTCGTTCGCGGCAAACGTCAAGCATACCTTCTGACGGATCAACGCCGACGAATGTCCATTCGGGATATGCTTTCGATAACGAAAGAATCTCCGCGCCAGTACCCACCCCCACGCAGAGCACATGGGCCCGCACCGGTGCCTTTTGCAGAATCAGGCGAATCAGAAAATGCATGTTCTCAGCAATAGGGGCCAGTTGCAGGTTTCGCTCATCGTAGAATTTCGCAGTCTGCGTGAAATGGTCGATGACTGACGGCATAGGCTTCATGCTGATCGAATCTGCGCCCCGCGCCGCAGTTTTTCATATATACGGGTGAATTCGGCGGTCGGCTCATCTATCGTGCCAAACCGCGGCTTCAGGTCTTCGAGAAAGTACATATCTATCATGCCTTTGTTTTTTGCAGCAACGGCCCCACGCTGTCTACACTGAAACAGCCAATGCAAGAGAGCATGGCTCGTTGCCGAAATATTGATGCGCCCTGGTTCACCCGAAGATTCCATACGGCTTGCGGTATTCACGGTATCGCCCCAGATATCATAGCTAAACTTATTTCGCCCGATAACACCGGCGACGACCGGGCCCGTGTGAAACCCAATGCGTACATCCCAATAAGGTTCGCCGCGTTCTGCTCTCTGCTTTTTCAGCGCGGCAATCGCATCGCGCATTTTGAGCGCGGCGAGCGCCACGTCATAAACATGCGTGTGGTTTGAATCGGGAATACCGCCTGCGCACATGAAGCTGTCGCCGATAGTCTTGATTTTTTCAAGGCCGTGCTCGGCGCAAATCTGATCAAAGGCCGAAAAGCATTCGTCTAGGTCGGCAATCAGCTTTTCGGGTGGCATCTGTTCTGCAAGTTGAGTGAAGCCCTTGAAGTCGGTAAACAAAACCGTGGCCGCATCAACATGCACCGGTGCCACTTTGTTCTCTTTCTTCAACTCGGTTGCGATCTTGGCCGGCAGAATATTGTGCAGCAGACGATCAGACTCATCACGGGCATGCTGCAGGCGTTTTTCAAAGACTTCATTCACAGTCTCTTGATAGTCTTTGCTCTGTTCAAAGATGACGCTCCACCCTTCTTTGTAGTCGATGTCGGGAATCGCCATCATGACTTCGCGCATCATTTCGCGCATGTTGTTTTCAACGCGAATCAGAAACGATATCGAAAAACCTGACTGCGTGTAGTCAAACTGCCTGAAATTATCGAGCGTCGCTTCTATGAAGCGGGCATTGCTCGCGGCGGAGTTATCGCGCAACGCGATCAGGCGTTCAATAAAAAGCCGGTTGTACCGGTCAAAAACATACGCGTCGTAATCGAACGCGAATCGATTTCGCCTCGCCCATTCGCGTATGAGATTATATTCTGGCTCGCGCAAAGATTCGACGCCGGGAAATTCATTCAGCAGCCGTGAATAAATCTCCCGGTTCACTTCACCTGAGGTGCGCCCGTCATAACCGACCTGCGCGAGCAATTCTTGCGGCTTCGTGAATTCGGCGCGCAGATGGTGAAAAAAGTAGCGCGCCAGTTCGGTCGATAGCTTAATCCGCAAAGCCATTGGTCTATTTCTTGAGCAACTTGAAAGCGTGGCTCCAGCTGCCGCCAGAAAGACCCGGGATACACCAGAGCATGCACAATGGTTCAATCGCGCGCGCCGCGGTTGCTGCACCCATGTCTTCGGGTTCAAAACCGAATTGTTTCAGAATGTCAGACACCTGCGTTTTTGCTGCGCTATCGTTGCCGCAAATGAACATCGTCGGTGTTGAACTGAATGTCGGGTTTACCATGTGCGGGCCACCGATCATGCTAAACGCCTTCACAAAATGTGATTCGGGGTGCGCCACCTGCAGATCTTCCATGAGCGAGTGGTTGATGCTGCTGTAGAACCTGAGCACGCCATTTTCCGGTGGTGCGTCATCAATCGGGTTCGTCGGGTCAATTATCGTTTTGCCTTTGAGGTTTGCTTCACCGGCGAGTTTCAAGACTTCGGGTGCAGCTTTGCCTTTTACCGCCAAGACCAGAATTTCACCAAATGCGGCAGCTTCGGCAAACGAACCAACGCCGATTTTCCCTTCTGCTTTGCTGAGATATTCATCGAGCTTCTTCGGGTCGCGCGTACCCATCATCACTTCATGACCATGCTTTACAAACCCGCCCGCCAGAATTTGCGCCACTGTTCCCGAGCCCAGTACACCAATTTTCTTTGCCATAAATTATGTTCTCCCTTTTTTTATTATATTCAATTGCTGATGGGCCGCATAGGTCGCTGCAGTGAGATTGCGCGCCGCCTCTTGCCCGAGAATCTGTGCGTATTTTTCATAGAGACCTTGCCAGGCCTTGCGTATTCTGGCGTCTGCAACCTTCGCTGGCTTTTCTGGGTAAAGGTATATATTTCGACCCTCGGACTTGCGCTTTACCCAGCCTTTGTTATCGAGATAATCCACGAGGCGCGTCACCGTCGAACGTTCGAGCTGCATGGCTGCCGCAAGCGCAGTGGGTGTCACGCCCGGGGTCTTGTTGACCGCCATGACAACAAACGCATGCGAAGGTGAAAGGCCGGTTGGCGCGAAACTCTCTTCGGCGAGCCGCGTGATGGTGCGGCCCAGCGCATTTGCCGTAAAGAACAGACAATTGCAGAAAGGTGACTCTGCGTCATCAGCCATGCGCCATACCCGCTTGTTTAGTTGTACATACAAGTATTTTGCGTTTTGAGGCTGCGCGTTCGTGTGTTGTCATTGAGGCGCAACCGCCCTGTCATCGTTCGTCGTCAGCACCTCACCGGTCGCTACATAACACGCAACCGCATCGCAGACGCCCTCGCCGGTGATCGTCAGGCGCACGTGGTGGCGCAGGTCGCGGCCCTCGTGTTTAAAGATGCGCGGCCAGCGCGCGGCGTTGATATAAGTGATGCCGTCTTTCGTCGCATGCCACTGCTTCGGCTTTTTGCCGTGTTTTGTCGGGTAGTGCATATGCCCCGCGATCACAGCGAGCGGAGGCTTGCCTATCGACTGCGCATACGTGACGGCAGCTGCAAGGTCGTGATCACCGAAGTCGGTTTCTTGCGGCAAGAAATCCGCCCCCCACATGTCGGTCGCAAGGCTACCCAAACCATATGGGCCATGGTGCGCCAGAATTAAATAAGGCGGATTCACCGCGTCGATGAGACTTTTCAGGCGAACAAAACTTTCGCTGAGTGTCGAAACGCCATGCGCCTTTGCCACGTAAGGTCGAAAGTTCACGGGCAACTGTAACGGGTCTTGGGCCGTCGCGGCGTGAGCATCGCCCATTGAAAACGGGCGCGCGGCAACGAGGCCAATACCTTGTGGCAGCGTATGGTTCGAATAGCCGCAGAGCTGCGTGCGCTTCAGCGCAGACTGCATCTTCTGCATGCGTTCTATCTGCGACGACGCGCCGTTTTCGATCAGCATGTCGCTGTGCATCAATTCACCGAGAAGTTGGCGAATGCCGGTGGTGTCATGGTTGCCAGGTATCAGATACGCGGGTTTCGTCAGCTGCTCAATGATCGGCAGCAGGCGAAACATGCTGTCGGGGTTCTTCGAAGCAAGGTCGCCGACGAACAGCAAAGCGTCGTAATCAGACGCGTTGAAGAACGCAACATCGGTTTCGTCGAACTGCATGTGCATGTCGCCAATGATTGCGAAATTTGGCATCAGATGCTAGGGCTCCTGTCGAGGTTCTGATTCGTCTTCTGCCGAAAACACTGCGAAAGTTCATGATGTTGCGAGCGCCGTACCACATGGGCAGAACGCGGTACGCGGGTGCGAGGGCAAACTTTTCTCTTCGCGAGGTGCAATAAGTTCTGTCAAAATGTTGGTGTGAAATAGCGATCGCATCTCAGGGCGATCAAGAACCTGTTACGCGCTGGCTTTCAGCGCACCGCTTTATCATGGCGTTGCGTTCAGTGAGAAAATTCGTGAGGTAGCGTGTCACAACTACCCTCTCTGCAATTCTGCCGAGCACACCCAGCGGCGCGGCAAAATCAAAGTTGTCGGTCATGCGCGTGCCGGTTGGGGTTGGTTCGAACAAGTGCTCGTGCTTCATGTGGTGAAATATGCCCCTTTGCATTTCGTCGACGAAACGATGCGGGCGGTCAAATTCAGTAATTTTGACTGTCAGTGTCTGCCAGATGCCAAAATGTTTCGCGCGCCATGTGACGACGTCGCCTAGTTCAAAGAGCCCGGCTCTACGGCCGGCGACGACATGCTCGCCAGATCTGCGCGTCGAGTCTAGATGCAGTTCGACGCTGCGAGCGAGATCGAACACCACTTCAGGTGGCGCACCGATATTGGTGATCAATCGAATGAGCGGCATCGGCTTATTTGTCGAAGCCAGCCCGCCAGTAAGAGATGCCACGAAACCGGTTCGTTGCTGCCAACTCATCAAACTCTTTATACAGCAGCTCTGCCGGGTAATAGGCCGTGCCTTGCGGTGTGTCTTTCTTGAGGCAACCGTCAGACTCGACAGCCTGGGCTTCTATTTTGTCAAATTGTGACTTGCTGAGCGCGATAGTTTTCTGACCGAACCGATAGCCATAAAGGGGCGCACCGAGCCAGACTTTTTCTGATGGCAGAGAAGCCAGCGCCTCGACATTCGCAGTCAGCCAACTCATGTCACTGACACACCCGGGTGCGGTTCCCGGCCGATGATGGTCATAGAGCATAATGACAAGACTGTCGCTTTCAGCAGCGAGTTCGGGCAATTTATGAAAGGCGGCCCAGACCTCGGGCATGCCGACAGGCGCAAACACCGCGACCGAAATTTTGAAACCTGAACCGAGTCTGCCATGCAGCAGGTGTATAAATTCGACAAATGCGTCGGCGTGTGCCGGCGACACGTACTCAAAATCAAACTGCAAACCGGCTAGCTGACCGTGGCGCAGAAGAAATGCGACAAGGCCGGCAATAGTTTGAGTGCGAATTCTGGCATCAGAAAGTATTCTGGCGCCGGCCGTGGCATCTGTGAGGCCAATCAGCAAATGGTGTTTTACCGTCATGTGCTTCTGGGCGGGCTTTTTTTTACCGCGGTCGGTTTTAAACTTTCGTGGTGGCGCAATATATTGCTGCATCGCCGACAGAGCCGGGCTGGTGTTGAGCAAGCGTCCCTGCTGGTCAAGGCGTGCGCCAGTCCAGACGAAATCAGTGACCACATGACCATGGGGGTGCCAGTCATAATCTGCCGGCAAAGCCTCGGGCACCACATAAAGCATGCGCTGCGTATGAACTGGCCCGCGGCGGCATTGCAGAGTGAACGCAGCGAATAAGGCAAAAAATACAAATCGCAACTAGATGCCCCTGTAGCGCGGCGGCCGTTTATCGAAAAACGACTGCATTGCCTCTTTAAAATCTTCGGTCTGGTTCAGATGGTATTGCTGTTCGAGTTCAAAACGTTGCGCCGCGCGCAGTTCTGCGTCAGCCGCGAAATCGGCGATGCGCTTATTGAGCGAGACCGCCTTGGGTGGCAGCGCCAAAATCTTCTTGAGAAGGATATCCACCTCTGCAGACAGCTTTTCGCCCGCGCAAACCTTTGTCAGAAAACCCATCTGCTGCATTTCGGCTGCCGAAAACTTTTCGCCCAACATTGCCATGCGCTTGGTGTTGGCAACGCCAATGATGCGGGTCACGCGCCCCAAACCCATGATAACGCCAATGCTACGGTGCACCTCGGGTAATGAATAAACGGCGCGATCGCTGCTGATGCGAAAATCGGCGCAGGCTGCGAGAATTACACCGGCGCCGATGCAAAAGCCTTTGATCTCGGCGACAATCGGCTTGTCTATGGCCTCAAACACATCGATGCATCGCTGGCCAGCACTCAGATGTTCGTCGTACGCGCCGAAGGGCTGACCGACCATCTGCTGAATCACCGCGACATCCATGCCGACTGAGAAGTGTTTGCCCTCACTTTTCAGCACGACAGCGTGAATGCCTGGGTTACGCTGAATCTGTTCGCTGATGGTTTTGAGTTCGGCGAGGCACTCGAGATTGACGTTATTGCCGGTCTCTGCGCGATTCAATGAAACCGTGGCGACCCGATCATCGACACGGTATTGCCAGTGCACTGGCGTCATGAGTCAGAGAAGCTTTTCAATATCGGCTGCGATATCTTCGGGCTTCGTATTCGGGGCATAACGCTTCACCGGATTGCCGCTCTTGTCGACGAGAAATTTGGTGAAGTTCCATTTGATGGCTTCGATGCCGAGAATGCCCGGCTTTTCTGATGTAAGAAATTTAAACAGCGGGTGCGCGTCTTTGCCGTTCACATCGATTTTGCCAAACATCGGAAACTTCACTCCATAGTTCAGTTGGCAGAACTCCTGAATTTCACTTTCGGTGCCCGGTTCTTGCGCGCCAAACTGGTTGCAAGGAAACCCGAGAATCACAAGCCCGCGGTCTTTGTATTTTTCGTAAAGCGATTCTAAACCGGCAAACTGGGGCGTAAACCCGCACTTGCTGGCTGTATTGACGATCAGCACGACCTTGCCTTGATAGTCAGACAGACTCGCCTCTTTGCCGGCGATGGTCGCCGCTTTGAAATCATAAATTGTATTGGCCATGGGATATCCGCTTCTATGGACTTCTTTACAGCGTCAATCTGCACCGCTTTCTAACCGATGTCTTCTGATGTGAACTATGCGCGCGCCGACGAGCTCGCGACGCTTGTTGAAGAGCGTTTTATGCAGCTCATTGAACAGGGCGCATTCGCCGACCTCGAACCCCGGTTGCTCGAACTCGCCAAAAGCGGCAACGAAGACCAGGCAGTGACGCTGTCGCTGCAGTTTCGGCTCTCTGATTCAGAACGAGAGCGCGAGGTGATCGTCGCTGAAACCAGCCGGGCATTTCTGAGCGATGGCGACACTTACGATTTTAACAACAATGAAGCGACCATGCGATACCTCTGCGACGGCGAGATCAAAGTGTTTCAACGCAACAGCTGCCCGCATTGCTGGGGCGACTGGCCCAATAAGGTGAAAGATCCGGTTTGTCCCGATTGCGGCTATGAACTCGGTAACCAGGTCAAGATTCTGATCGACGACAACGCCTGCCCCCACTGTCTCGAGGGCAGGGTCTCTAGCCAAGAACCACGCTGCGATGCTTGCGGCGAGCAGGTCGAAGAGCGATTCGTGAGCTGGGGTTAACGGGTAATTTAGGGCAATCCGTTAGCCACGTCGACTGCGCGGTAGAGTGCGTTCCAGAATTTCTCTTTTACGTCGGTGCCGTTGGGCAGCATCTGTGTTAAAAGAATAATCGTCAGCTTTCGTTCGGGGTCGACACGGTAAAACGTGCCGTACGCACCTGTCCAGCCAAATGAGCCGACTGAATCTCTAACTCCTGAGCCCGTGCGCTCGGTCGTTTCAAAACCGTAACCAAAACCAAAGCCACGGCCGGCTGGCGAGACACCGATCTGCGATGTCGTCATGAGCTTAACACTTTCTGGGCGCAGAATCTTGAGGCCGTTTATCGTGCCACCGAGGCGAATCATCTCAAGAAACTTCGCATAATCGGCCGCCGTCGACAAGAGCCCTGCCCCACCCGAATAACATTTTTTCGGACCGTCGCTATAACCGCCGAGCATGCCGACACGCTCGGCTTTGCCGTCTTTGCTGCCATAGACGACGGCAAGACGATCACGATCCATCGCGGGAATAAAGAAGTGTGTGTCATTCATCGCCAGCGGCCCGGTGATGCGCTTGCGAATGAAGGCGTCGAGGCTCTGTTTTGAAGCGCGCTCGATCACGCACCCCAGAATATCGGTGCTGTAGCCGTAAATAAAACCGTCGCCCGGTTGCTTCGCAAGCGGAAGTTCAGCCAACTTTTCAGCGATCTCGCAGATCGGTGCATCGAGCCCTGTGAGATTCCACGGCGAACCGAGCGCGGGGCCAAGGCCTTCGGCACGGTAGATCTCCGCAATTTCGCCCTGCGTGCCATACGAAATGCCGGCTGTGTGCGTCAGCAACTGGTGAATCGTGATCGGCCGAATCGCCGGCTCGGCCGCCCAGGTGTTCGTGTCGGGCGAACGCACCATCACCCGCGTTGCGGCAAAGGCGCTGATGTACTTGCTCAGCGGGTCGTGCAGTGAAATTTTTTTCTCTTCGACAAGCAACAGAACCGCGGCAGAAGTTATGGCTTTCGTGAATGAAGCAATTCGAAAAAGCGTGTGGCCCAGCATGGGTTTCTGTTCTTCGCGATCGCGCCACCCGGTTGCGCGCTCGTAAAAAGGCTGACCATCGCGCAAGGCCAGCGCCACGACACCTGCGAGCTGACCTGAACCGACAAACTTATCGAGCAGCCGGTCGATACGAGCGAGGCGCCGCTCGAGACGATTCGAACAGCTGAGCGATGTGACATTGCATGACCCAACAACAGCAAACGCCGAGACGAGTGCAAGCACCGCAATGTGCCGCAGCCTGCGCTTCACGGCGCACCTGCCGGCGATTGGCCCTTCAGGGCAGCCATGCGCAGAAGAAGTTCTTTTTCAAGATATGGAGTCAGAGTATTCACGAAGGTTTCAGTCAGGTGGTGCTGGTCGCGGTACACCACGACGTTGCCTATCACGGGCGGGCACTCGTCTTTCGTGCAGAAATATTGTGTGAGGTTGATTGTCGCAACATCTTTCATTCCGTCGGCGGCGAGCATCATCGTGTCTGTCATGCTGTCGAGCGTCAGCTCGCGCGGGCGAAAGCACTTCTTGATATCTTTGCGGTAATAATAGAGACAGGGTGGTACATCCATCCATTTGCCTTTGTGGTATTTCATGAGCGGATTATCTTTTACCGCGATAATCTTCGTGCCGTTCGCGATAAATTTTTGCCAGATGTCACGAAAGCCCTTCACCTGGCGTTCGACCGGCGGCAGCTGGCCATAAACGCCCGTGAGACCTCCCGAGGTGACGACGAATGCAGGCTTTTCTTGCAGCACCCACTTCGTCATGTTTGAGCGCCACCAGTCGCAGTCGGTGCGCACTGCGCCGTCGCGCCAGAGGGGAAAATCACCCATGGGACACGCAACCTTCACAATCACGAGCAGCCGCCAGTCATGCTTTTTCGCGAGAGCTTCGAGCGCCGGCGCATAGTGCATCGCATGCGAGTCGCCGACAAGCGCGATGGTCAGTTTGCCGTTGGGGTTGCCATATTCGCAGAGTTTACCTTTTACCTGGCACATGAGGTATTTGTATTTCATGTCGACGTATGCCGCCACCGGGTCGGGCTTCAGCGGTACACCCTCGGGCACAGGCGCAGGCCGCACCGGGTCAAATGCGGCAGCACCGGGATATTTCGGGTCGCCGATGACCGCTTCGAAATCTTGCGTGGCAACTTTGTCGACCTGCCGGCGCTGGTACACATTCAGCAAGGCGCCCGCCCCGGCAGTCGTGAATATCATGAACACCGAAACCAGAAATGCATTGCGCAGAAAAGCGCCGCGCGATGCGGATTGCAGAAGTTCTGCGATACGGCCCCGCCGAAACGGGTCTTCAACGAGGTACTTGCTCAAGGCGGCAAGCAGCAGGCTGCCCAGAATCACAATGACCGCACTGAGGCGCGACGCCTCTTCACCGAAAGGCCGCGTGAACACAACCAAAGGCCAATGCCATAGGTAGATAGAGTAAGACAGATCGCCGATGTACTGCATGGGTCTCGCCGACAGCAGCCGATGCGGCGAATACGGAGCGTCGTGGCAGATAATCAGCAACACCGTACCGAGCGTTGGCAGAAGTGCCACATAACCCGGGAAACGCAGCGATTCGTTGATGAAAAAGACAGAAGCGATGACCGCAGCGAACCCTAGCCAGCCGAAGACGCTGCGCAAAGCGCGCGACAGACGCAAGCGGCTGTAGATGAGTGCCAGCAACGCGCCGAGCGCGAGTTCCCACGCGCGCGTCGTGGTCTTGAAATATGACGCTCCAGAATTGGGGTCGGGTATTACCGACAGCGTCAGCGACGCACCGATAACCACCAGCACCACAACTAAACCCTGAAAGCGCAGGCTGCGTCGGCCGCGGGCGGCAAGCACACCGCAAAGCGCAACGATGGGCGGCCAGAAAATATAGAATTGCTCTTCGATTGAGAGTGACCAGAAATGTTGCACCGGTGTGGCCAGTTGCCCCTGAGCCCAATAGTCGACCGATTGCAGAACCAGCGCCCAGTTTTCAAAATAGAGCGCCGCAGCGAGAGCGTGCATACCCGTCGATATCCACAGCGGTTGGGGCAGAAACACCAGCGTGCCGCCGACGATCACGAGCAGCACTAATGAGGCTGCGGGCAGAAGGCGCAAGAAGCGACGGGCCCAGAAACGGGGTAGATCCACACGACCTGTGGCTGCATGCTCGGCAACCAGCAGCGATGTGATCAGAAAACCTGAAATCACAAAGAAGACATCGACGCCGACAAAACCGCCGCGAAATGTCTGCGGCCAGACGTGAAAGACCAGCACCGCGATAACTGCAATGGCGCGCATGCCTTGCAGGTCAGGTCGGTAATTGATGAGGCGCTTGCTCATGGCTCGCGCCAAGGTTACTGAGGTGCGATATTCTGAATAGCAGTCTGCAAGGCTGAGAGATGCCCGGTTGCACGGGCATGACCTAATGCTACATTACCGCTACTAAGCGGTCAGCACCAGAATGGTAATATTGAGGCCCGCCAGCAGCGCAGCGATTGGCGTCCATAACAGCCGCTCGGGTCGACTGCGCGAGATGGCGTTCATGAAGGTGCCGAGCACAGCATAACCGGTGACCACCCACGCAAAAATTCGCGAGAGTGACACATTTTCTGAAATATTGAGAACTGCGGCCTGTTGCAGATTTACCGCGGCGAAAGCGAGCAAAACACAGCCCGAAAACACGCTCGCGATGCGCAGATGGCGCGGCAGTACACCTTTGTTCTGCCCGCCGAATGCATATTCGCCCCACGGTTTGCCGGCCACGAGAAATACCTGAAAAACGGCGATGCCGATGTGCAAGGCGGCCGATATGAGTGCAAGTATCAAAATCATCAATTGCCTGCGAGCAGCATCGCCGAAAAGATTACCACGTCAAGGCATGCATGAATTGACCACGCCCAGAAGATGCCGCCGGTTTCTTGCATCGATTTAGCGAGCAGCCAACCCAAAAAGCCCGCCATGAGTACGCCGAGATATCCCCCCGGTGCGCCAAAATAATGCGCGCAGCCGAAAATGACGCCTGAAACGACCGGAGCGCTTTTTTTCAGGCGATGGCTTTCGAAGGCTGAAACGATGCTATGCCTGAAGATGAGCTCTTCGACAAGCGAGTTAGAAATTGCAAGGCCCAACGCGACGGGCAACACCGCCATAACACGCGTCACAGAGAAACTCTCGACGGGTATTTGCTGCGAAATAACCGCAGCCGTCACGAGAGTCAGAACAATGCCAAACTGCCAGCCCTGTCTGGCCCAATTTTCGCCCTGTTTGATCATGAGCCAGCGCACGGGCGCCATTTCGCCCGTGAATCGGTTCAAGCTAAGAAAACGTATCGCGTCTGCCCGGTGCGACAGAGTGGCAAAAATGAAGACGGTTAACGCGACAACCCAGGCGAAAAGCTGGTATCTGAAGAGCCGGTGAACCACAGGCTTAACATGAGCCAAATCTGCGAGGTGAGGTATCGCCAGCAAAGCCGCGGCCGCAACAGCAACGAGCAGCACGACGAGATAGATCGAACGCAAAAAGGCCATAGAGACAATATATATCTATTAGATATAGTATCAAATAAAAATGCCTTTGCGTTTGCGGCGGTGCGCCCTGTGCAGTTGGCGTTTATCTGCACTGCGTCGCACTTGTCGGGGTGTTTCAGTCTTCTTTTGTTACCCCATGATCGCGCGCAGTTTCGCATTTTATTTGGTGTTCGCAGTTGCCGTTCTTGCCGCGGCATGCGGGGGCAGACCGACTACGAATGACCCCCGGCTCAAGGCAAAACTTGCGCTGCGCCTCGCCGACGGCTCGCCCATTTCACAAGATGGCAGCGACGAATATAACCCGCACCTGTTAAAACTACCCAACAACTATCTCGCCTTGGTTTTCGGTTCGAACCGCGGCTGCGCAGCTTCTTGCGCTGACCACAACCTATTCATCGCAGCGTCGCTTACTCCATTTAATGGCGACACATTGCCATTCTTCTCGACCCCGGTGCCTGTCACACTCGCGGGCTCCGCCTGGCTTAACGACTCGGCACCTATTAATTTCACGGCAAAGGTCTCGGGCAGCAGCGTGGTTGTCTATGCCAACGTGGCGAGCGCCGGTTACGAATTACAATACGTAGAGGTGCAGGCGAATGGCGAGCATGCCACAACGGCACTGGGCATCAGTAACCCGATTCACCAATATTCGACGGTGATCGGTATCGCGGCCGACGGAGAAAAACTGATTGTACTCGATGGCTCATCTGAAGCTTATGAGATTAATACGACACTTTCGAGCCAGGGCAATCGCCTCATGTTTCTCGACTACGCCAATTCGGCGGTCGGGGTAAAACAAGAAAACTCTGGAGTTCAAAACGGCTACTTCGGTGCGTACGAAGGTTCAAGCTTTGCAACAACGGATTCACAGCCCATCGGCCCGCTGGTTACACTCGATATCGGCCTCGGCGAAGCGGGCCTCGCCATCTGGACGATCAATACCTTCTTTCAAGACAACGCCGTGAACGACATCGTGCTTTTTACTGCGTTCGACGGCATCAGCGAAGACATGTATGTGCTCACCTCGCACACCGCGGGCGACCTGTGGGACACAACCGGATTCTTCAGCTTTGAGGCATTCTTACCCGAGCTGCCGACGGGCGATGTCTACCTGCAATATGAAAATGATCTCAGCAACGCGGGTACGAATATCTGGTCGGCTACAAATACCGGCGTCACGTTTGCCTCAGGAAACCACGTAGCCGGCAACTATTCGGGTAATTTCAACGGTTCAGGCTATTTCAGTTTCGGCACTCAAGATGTCGGCGACACCTTCACAATTGCTACTTGGGTGAACCCCAGCAGCAGCTCTTCGACCTATACTATCGCTGCGAATTCTGGCTCGGCTGCAAATGCCGCGGGGTTTCGTTTCTACATTGTTCAACCGAATCTGAAAATTGTTTTCGAAACCGGCGATGGCACGAATGGCTCGAGCGTTGAAGCTGCGGTATTTCCCGGGCCGGGTGATCTTTTTGTACCCGGTGAGTGGCACCATGTGGCGGTGCAGGTTGATCGGTTAAGTGGCTATGCTTTAATTTTTTTAGATGGCGCGGTCGTCGGCAGCGGGCTTGTTAACCAGAGCTTCGCAACCTCAGCGGCGCTGCGGTTTGGCAGCACAACTGACGGGTCAAACCTCTTCACCGGTGAACTCGACGAGACCTATTATTTTTCGCGCGCGCTCGACCCGCTTGAGGTAATGGTGCTGTCGATGATTGACCGTTACCAGAACCCTCCGTAGTACCACGTAGATTTTCCCGTGCACGCGCTGATGACTTTTGTGCAGATATAGGCTAAGTTCTCAATATCAGAAAGGCCAAGAAGCCGATCTGGTAAGTGAGGACAACATGAAAAAGATGATTCTAGCAACAGCACTGGTTTTTGCAGGTGCAATCGCGGCAGTCGAAGTTCTGCCAAACGACGCGAAGCTTTCAAGCTGCGAGCGTATCGGTGAAGTCAAAGCGGGTGACGCGTTTGCAACACTCGACCGCGACACAGCAATCGCTTCGGTGAAAGCTCAGGCAAAAGAAAAAGAAGCCAACAAGATTTTTCTTGATGTGACTTCGGTCAACCACGGCAAACTGGGCAAACAGTACATCGCCAAGGCTGTCGCCTGGAAATGCAACTGATCTCAACAGAGGTCTCAGTACCGGCCCGTTGCGGCAAAGTGCCGCAACGGGTTCTTTAGTTTTGACGGATGCAGTAAACCTTACTGCGCCAGATACAATCTTTTAACATAAACCGGATACTCGCGAAACAGATCGTCTGTTTCAGCGCCGAAAAGTACTCTAGCGGTGAGCATCAGCATTTCCCGGTGGCAACGCATCCCGAGCTCGCACTGGCAGACGAGGTAAACATCGCGCTGCCGGCTCATCACCGCCAGTTCGCTGAGGCGTGCCAGTGCCGCAGCACCGAGCGTGAAACGCCTTTCGTAGTCACACTGCCTGAAGGCCGCTGCGTGCCCCAGGGTTTTCTCGAAGGCCTTAAAATCTTTGAAGAGTTCCCTATCGGGTGCAAGGTCGGCGCGGTACTCGTCTCTGAGCTCTGTACTGAGGCCGCGCGGGTGAAAACACATGGCGACGACAAGGTAGGAATTCTCCCGGGTGATATTGCCTTTGCGCAGATCACTGACTGAGGCCTGTCGTATCGCCATGTACTTGTTGAATAGCTCGATGATTAACCCCGTTGAGGGCTATTTCATCGAATTGAGCCCGAACATATTGCCTTCCGTGTCGGTGCAGAGGCTGACCCAGCCGAAATCTCCGATCGAAAACTTTGGCCTCACCACTTTGCCGCCTGCTTTTGCCACGCGCGCTTCTTCGTTGGCACAATCATCGACACTGAAGTACACCATGGTGCCACCAGCGCCGGGTGCCGAGTGCGCCGACTTAACCAGCGCGCCTGCGGCGCCATAAGAATTCATGTTGCCGGGAAAGCTCATCATCTGTGTCTCTCCGGTTGGGTCGCCCATCTTTTCCAGTTTCAGGCCAAGTACTTTCTCATAGAAAGTTGCAGCTCGCTTCATGTCTTTGACATAGATGTCGAACCAGCCAATTGCATTCGTTTTTGCCATAAAAGCTCCTTTACATTGTTTTCTGTAAGGCTCAATGTAGCCTCTGGGCCCTGGCACGAATTGTATAAATCAGACATCGAAGTTTCTGAAGAACTCGGCAGGCGTGTAGCCGGTGATCTTGCGAAACGAATGGATAAAATGCGACTGGTCGGCGTAGAAAGAGCGGTAATGATTTCTAAACGACTGCTGCAGCCGAAGTATCTTCAAAAAGTCATGTGGAGAAAAACCCGTGCTGCGCCTGAGACTTCTCTGCAGCTGGCGTGGCGACAGGTTTGCCGAGGCTGCCATGTCGGCGACCGTCTCTATACTTTCCAGGTCGGCCAGTATGTTTGCGCTCACCGAGTCGGCCACGACGAGCTTTTGCGCCACCAGCAATCTGACGAGGCCAGTGAAAATGGTCGGCCTTTCGGCATACATGGCGCCGGCAAGTTTCTTGCCTGTCTCTATCAGTGGCAATTTGCCCGTATAGGGGGTA
>JAKQXK010000650.1 GCA_029561505.1 Spirochaetota bacterium
CGGTCAGTTTGCGCATAAACTGCGCGGCCCGGTCACGCAGGCTGCTCTTACCGGTCTGTGCAGTTGCAGGCACCCCACTCTGCGGCATTGGCTTTGTTGCCGCGCTGCCTGTCAGCATTCTCAGCGCCCGCTCGCGCAGCGACATTTTGGGCGGCGCCACGGCGTGGCTTTCTGACATCGCCTCGAGTCGCGCGTATTGCGCTTCGAGGTCGATCTTGTCGGCGAGCGCGCTTGTGCGCTCGCCAAATGAACCGCTTAGCCAGCCGACTGAGCGTTTTTCTTCAGCAACTTTGGCAGGTTTGACCGCTGGGGTGCGCGTTTTTCCCGCTTTTTTTAGTGATTTTTCGAGCAACCCCACGAGGCTATTATCGGCTTTTTACCAGGCTGAACTTGTCAGCCCTTCAGCTGGTTTTCGAGCCTTTTGACACGTTCGCGGGCCTGATCAGTCGTGAGCCCTTCTTGTTTGAGCATCTGCTCATAACGAGTCTTGAACTGTGCTGAATCCTGGGCTTTCTTAAGTTTCTCGCTGGTTGCCCAGAGAAAGTAGACAATATCTGCGTCTTTGTTGTTCAAAGAACGCGCCAGCTCAAAATTCTCGAATGCCTGCTTGTAGTCTTTCAGGCCGCTGAAGTATATCTGGCCAATCACTGAATAGGCATTCGCGTTGCGGTTATCGACCGCGACGGCTTTCTGCGCGGTTTCGAGTGCCTGCTTATAGTCATGGCGGTAATAGTGATATTTGGCCATTTCTTCGATGCCGATTGAAAAATTCGGATTCTGGTCGTAGACCATCTTGAACCAGCGGTTCGCCTCATCGAGCAGAGGCTCGTCACCCTTGCCCTTGTCGTCGAGCGTGAACTCGTATTTCTTGAGGCTCAAAACACCCATGTTAAACTGCGCGTTGATATAACCGGCATCGAGCGCGAGCGCTTTCTTGTAATAACCCTCGGCTTCGGCGATATTCTGCTCGCCGAGCAGAAAGACATTGCCCAGTTCTTTATAGACTTCGGGGGTCGCTTTTTTCTCGGCAGCTGCGAAAAGGGCATGCTTAGCCTCACCCCATTTCTGCGCGCGCCGCAGATCCATTCCGGTTTTTAGGTGCTCTTCATAACCCTTGCCGCAACCGGCCGTTACCATGGCTGCCATGAGCAGCGAAACGATTACTTTCATAAGCATCGGTCGCATCGATGCAGACAGAGTCAACCAAAAAGACGCGGGTTTGCTAATCTGCCTGCACTGATTTGACTTTTGGCGGTGGTGGCAGGCGCTTACGCTTCACCGTCACGGTTTTCAGCGTTGACGAGGCCAAAGGCCTCGTGCCATGCAGGGGCAACACGTCGACGCGGTAGTAAAATTCACCCTCGGGCAAGGCCACGGTCGCGCTGCCTTTGCCGCTCACAGTCTGGGTTTTCAGCCCTTCGGTGAGGCGTTCATCGGCTGCGGCGCGCAGCCGGTAACGGTACTTTTTACTCACGGGAGTCCAGGTCGCCGTGAAACGGCCGCTTTTTGCGTCGGGCTCGAGCGTCAGCGTGCTAGCGCCTTTGGCAGTGATTTTCTGAGCTGCTTTTGTGGATTTCTCACTCTGCTGTTTTTTTGCGGCTGCGGTTTCTGCAGCGCGTTTGGCCGCGGCCTTTTCTGCGTTTTGTTTGGCGCGGGCTTCATCGTTTTCTGTCAGCAGTTCGCCTTTATCAGAAACGACGAATGAAGATTGTAGTGCCGCTGTTTTGTTGCCGGCCGGGTATACCCGCCAGTAATATTGACCGGGCTTGAGATTTTTGACAGAAACCGATTGTGCGCTGACATCATTCGACTGCACAACCGCGGTGAATGAGGGGTCGGTTGCCAGATCGGCATGCACGGCGCCCGTTGAACGCCAGACAAGGCGCAGAGATTCTGCGTTGTTCGCAGTGACAACCTGGCCCGGCGAGGGCGACAACAGCGCAAAACTCTGCTGCGGCCGCATGCGAAACGAACCCGTAGGCGAGGTCACGGGGCTGCCGTTGACGCGACAGCTGACACGCCATTGGTAGCTGCCGTCGCCCAGATTTTCAGTGTGCGACGTGCCGTTTACCGTCAGCGTGCGGCGTGCTTTGCCCGCGCTGCTGAGCAGAATCGTGCAAGCCTCAGAACCAGCTGGCGCGGTGAAACTGAATTCGACGGGTTTTGCCGGGTCGGTCAACACGACACCCAGCGCCGGCGACTTAAGAACTATAGAAGTTTTCTCTTTAGAAACACCTTTTTGCGAGGCGTTGCCAATCTCACCCGCGCCGACGGTCGTTTTCTGATCGCGGTTTTTCAGCGTGGCGCTGCCCTCTTTGACATCGACTGAGACGCCATTGCCGTCGCTCGTGATCTGCGCGTTCGCATTATCAAGGTCGATCTTGGTGCCATCACCCGCGGTGATCGAGGCTCCTTTCGCGCTGCGCGAATCGGCCCGAATCGTGCCGTCGCGCAGTGTGAGGCCTACGCCGTCGCGGGTTTCATCGATCTCGACCATACTTTCGGGATCCATATCGACTTTCATGCCGTTGTTGAGCGTGATGCGCGCGTCTGACTTGTCTTTTGTCATGACCCAGTCGTATGCGTAAATCGGCGACCGTGATTCGACGTCTTCCCAGATCATGCGGTCTGAATATTTTCTTTGTACCTGATGGTACTTGTATTCAACCTCGCCGACCGGCTTTGCTTCGCCGCGTGAACCAAAACGGTTGCGCCAGTGGCAATGCATCAGATAGCTGAGCAGCGCTATGACAATAAGCAGCAATGCAGTAACAACTTTGTCGCGCCGGCTGAGTTTCATGTGGTTATCCTTCTTGTGTTACTTGGCAACGTTTTTCTGCGGATAAAGACCGGTGAATTTATGCAACTCGGCGAGCGTTTTCGGCGCCTTTGTGTCGCCTGCCTTACCCATGACTGCATAAACCCGCTGCGCTTCGGCCTTGCCCTTAACTTTGATTTTGTGCAGTTGAATGCAGGTAAATTTTTTCTTCAGCAGGTCATAGGTGTTTTGTGTGATCAGAATGTCGGTGCCGAATGCTTTGTTGAGCCCTTCCATACGCGATGCCAGGTTCACCGCGTCGCCAATCACCGTATATTCAAGACGGTCAAGGCTGCCGATCTGGCCCGCCAGCACTTCGCCGGTATTGAGGCCCATGCCGATGCGAATAATGGGCTTCGCGCGGCTGCCACGCCCCTGATTAAACTTGTGCAAGGCCTGTCGCATCTCGAGCGCGGCGAGCACGGCATTTTCAGCATCGTTCGGCTTCGTTACGGGAGCACCCCAGATAGCCATGATCGCATCGCCGATGAATTTATCCACGACGCCGCCGTGGCGGTGAACGATCTCGACCATGAGCGTCATGTATTCGTTCAGAAACCCGACGACCTCGAGCGGCGTCATTTTTTCAGACATCGAAGTGAACGAACGAATGTCAGAGAAAAACACCGTGGCCACCTTGCTCTCGCCCCCGAGCGCAAGATCACCTTTCATGACCATTTTCGCGACTTCTTCGTTGACGAACTTGCCAAAAGCACCCTTGAGGTTTTCGCGTTCGCGTAGACCGTCAGACATTTCGTTAAACGCCTGCGTCAGTTCGCCGACTTCGTCGCGAGAGGTTTGTTCCATATGCACGTCGTAATTGCCGCCGCGAATGCGCTGCGTCGCACCGACGAGGCGCTTCAACGGGTCTGAAATCGTGCGGGAGAAAAAGTAGATTGAAAGAATAGCAATTGTGAGAATAAGCAGAGCTATCAGAATAATTGTGATGCGCGCCCATCGCACCGCTTCGAAGGCAATATCTTCGTTAACGGTCGTGATAACCGCAGCGCCGCCAAAAGCCAGCTTGCGGTAACTGCCATATTCTGTAATTTCATCGACAGAATAACGCTGCACACCGGTCGCCACATTCTGCGCAAACTTTTTGAACGCGACGTCGACCGCCGGGTGATTCGCCATATCCTGAGCGGCCTTGTACTTGCGATTATCAGAATGCGCAACGAGCTTCTTGCCGGCATCGACCATCATCGCAGCATAGAGCGACGATGAGGTGCCTTTTGATTTGAGGGCACCAAAGAGCGCGGTCAGAGAATCGCCGTTCATGACGGCTGCAATAGCCCGGTCACCGCCCTTTTCGTTATAGGGAACCGCAAACAGCCAGACGCTGTGCCGCGAGAAAGGCAACGAGCGGATAATCGCATTGCCCTGCCTGACCGCTTTGGCATCTGCGTCGGTGAATTTCAAAAGCGCCTTCATCTGCTCGGCCGTGACATTAAGCCGGGTAAGTTTTTCTTCGCGAAAATACGACTTGTTCGCGCCACCGGCGAGCGACTCGAAATCGGCGACGAGCAAGAAGTCGCTCGAATCTTTGAAATAGGCGTTCATGACCGCCGAACCTTCGCGCGAGAGCGTGCTCAACAAACGCAGCTGGTCACCCTGATTACGAAGTTCTGATTCAATTTTGTCTGAGAGCATCTTCGCATTGTTGCCGTTGTTCAGCTTGATCAGCTCAGACATGTTGGTCTGAAACAGGTTCAACGAAATGCCGGTAAAGAGCAGAATGCTCACCAGAATAATCAGTGAAATGATAGCGATCAGCTTTGCCCTGATCGTCGTGAAGAGCTGCGCGTAAAAGTTACGTAATCGGTTCAGCATTTAATCCCCTTGCCCGCTAGGCCTTGAGCCTGGCCACAAAATCGTGTCTGAATTTCTTTAATATCGGCGTAACGCCCATCACCACGGCATCGGAAAAAGGACAGATCGTTGTTCCGTTACCCATGTTGCCCGCAAAGCTCAGCAGCGTATCGATGTCACTTTCTTCGGCGTGTTTGTCGCGCAGCCGGTGCACGACGTCACCCACCCAGCGCGAACCCTCGCGACACGGGGTGCACTGCCCGCAGCTCTCGTGGCTGTAGAAGTGTGCGACCCGGTATGTGAGTTCGACCATGTCTGTGGTGTCGTCGAGAAACATGAGCCCGCCCGAACCCAGAAACGTGCCCATCGCCGCCATACCTTCATAGTCAAGCACTGCTTTGCCCGCTTCTTCGGCTGTCAGAATCGGCGTTGAGCTGCCACCGGGTATCACAGCTTTCAAAGTGCGCCCGGGCTTTAAGCCCCCGGCAATTTCCATGACTTCAAGAAGCGGCAGCCCCAGTGGCACCTCATAGATGCCGGGGTTCTGCACGTGGCCCGATATCGAAAAGATTTTTGTGCCACCCGATTTTTCATTGCCTTTACAGAGTTTCGCATAAGCCTCGGCGCCAAGGCGAAACACCGCCGGCACTGTTGCAAAAGTTTCAACGTTGTTCACCACCGTCGGCGATGCATAAAGACCTTTGAACGCAGGGAAAGGCGGCTTCAGGCGCGGGTGGCCGCGTTTACCCTCAAGGCTCTCGAGCAGAGCTGTCTCTTCACCGCAGATATAGGCGCCGGCGCCGCGGTACGTCGCGAGATGAAACTTGCGGCCGGTGCCGAGAATATTGTCACCCAGATAACCCGCAGCATAAGCTTCGCTGATCGCGGCCTCGAGTCTTTCCCAGCCGCGGTAGAATTCACCGCGAACATAAATATAACCCTGCTCGCTGTTCAGCGCGAGCGCGGCAATTACCATACCCTCGATGATCGAATGCGGAATCTCTTCGATCATGAATCGGTCTTTGAACGTACCCGGTTCAGATTCGTCGGCGTTGCAGACCACATACT
>JAKQXK010000662.1 GCA_029561505.1 Spirochaetota bacterium
TATTCTCACCAATAACACGCGACTATACCATGTATTTCAGTCGCGCAGCAATATGGTGTTCGTCGATCTAACGACGCTGGGCGGCTCCTATGGCTTCACGACCGGCAATGGCTTCGTAGCCGGAAACCTGGCGCTTTTAAACCATACGGCCGCAAATACGACGATCAATTCGTTGCGAGGCAATAGCTTTGCAGACAGCACCTTTATGAACGTACTGATTGTGAATAGTGCGGGTGCGGCAATTTCACCTGGCCAAACGGCAGGCGGACGGAACCAATTTATCAACTTTGCCGTGGGAAACTCTGGCTCACAGATTCGCGCCGAAGGCACAAATGACTATTTCAGCGGTCAGGCTCGATTTGGTGGCAATAGCGCCCTGTGTTCGGTTGGCGCCGGCAATCAGGGCATCGACGCAGCATGCAACGGACTGTTGGCTTCAGACTTCTCGACCATCAATGGCTTAAATTTTGCGACGGCCTTTGTTGGTCGCATTCTTGTCAACGACGCGCAAAACCTTTCAGACGCCACTGGCTTGGCATTCATGGGTACGCTGACCGATTTTTTCCGATTTGAATCGCGCTATAGAGGGTACGCGCGAGAAGATGCGGCTGCCCAGTTTAATACCGCTCATCGCGGCTCTTGCGGGGTCGCAGAATCGTGCCGCATCTGGGACATGCGGCTCACCGCAGCCGACGTTCAGCTACGCGGGGTTCTTGCAGTGCCGGGCACGAACGACATGTTTTTTCACCGTTGGCAGGCGGCCGACAACGCAGCTTGCGCGGCAATCAATGGTGCTGTGTGGCAAGATACGGTCTGCAATCAGCCGGGTTATCTGAGCCAGACAACCTGCCAGGCGGCAGGCGGCACCTGGCAGACGAACCTCTGCTCGACGCGCGCTCTCAGAAACGCCTCCGAAATTTTCAACGACGCGCGTGGCAACGACAATGGCCTGTGCGAATCGGGTGAAGCCTGCATGTATGCGCCAAACTTTGGCTCTTATCAGGGCCACGGCGCGCGCATCTACGTCGGCACCGTTAACGGCGGCCTGATCAGCGGTGTCGATCTCTACCGATACGCAGTCAACGGTGGCTGAGAGTTGACAATGCGGCGTCGGCGGTAATCGAATGCGCAATACGCCACCCTACCCATGAGAAGCCGTGTGAGTAAAATTGCTGTGTATGCCACCGTGTTTCTTGCGGTCGCACTACGGGCCGAAGGCAACACGCGTATCAGCTCGTTCATGAAAGCGAGGCGGCTCGCTTTGCAGATCGCTGAAGCCCACCCGCGTACCCTGTATTGCGATTGCGCATTTGCCGAAAAAGTTATCGATAGGGCAAGCTGCGGTTATGTACCGCTGAACGACAGCGAACGCGCACGCCGCATCGAAATTGAACACGTCGTGCCTGCTGAAAACTTTGGCCGCAGCTTCAAAGAGTGGCGCGAAGGCCATGAGGATTGCCAACGTGCTAATGGCAAACGCTTCAAAGGCCGCCGTTGCGCTGGCAAAGTCAACGAGACCTACCGACTCATCGAAGCAGATCTATACAACCTCTACCCTGAAATCGGCGAACTCAACGCCGACCGCCGCAACTACCGTTATGGCATCATTGCAGGCGAGGCGCGCCGGTACGGCAAATGTGACTTCGAAGTCGAAGATCACATAGCCGAACCCCGCGAAACCATACGCGGCGACATCGCGCGCATTTACTTTTATATGGACACAGCCTACCCCGGCCGCGGCATACTCGGTGACAAACAGCGCCGCCTGTTCGAAGCCTGGGACAAAGCCGACCCCGTCGATGCGGCCGAATGCGACCGCGCGCGCAGAATCGAAAAAATTCAGGGGAATGCGAATGAATACGTCAAATCGGCCTGCGAGGCGGCAGGGTTAAATTAAACAAAAAAAAAGGGCCGGCAAAGCCGGCCCTCGATCGTGCGTCCCCTAGGGGACGCGGTTCGAACTGTGCTCTTTGGGGGTTAGGCTTTCGACGCAACTTTGCGAGTAATCAGCTTTGTGTTCGTCTGCTCCGCCAGTTTTTGGGCATACTTAGCGGCCTCGCGGAGTGATTTTGTAATAGCAATCTTTTCAGGAGATTGGAGTTTGCCTTTAGCCTTCTTTGTCTTCATTTTTTCCTTCTTCGACTAAAACCGTCACACTGGCGCTATTATCATATATCTGCCATGCATTGACAAGTTTTTTGTAATCTCCGAGATTCCTGAGTCCGCGAGCAAAGCGTCTACGGATTACAGCTTCAGGTATATTGTGGCCACCCTGCTTGACTCTTTGCTTCACCCGATTGATCGCAAACATCGCAGTTGGTAGACTGAGAAAAACCAGCTGCACATCATAGCCTGATTCTTTCCATCTGCGAATCCTGTTAAGGTAGTTTCTAGCTGATAATGTGGTTTCAAAAGCAAAACTT
>JAKQXK010000665.1 GCA_029561505.1 Spirochaetota bacterium
CTGCCGCCGCACGTCACGGCAGCGACAGGCATCGACGCGATGGTGCATGCGATCGAAGCCTACACGAGCCGCCACAAGAAGAACCACTATTCCGATCTGCTCGCACGCGAGGCGCTGCGGCTCTTGTCGAAAAATCTGCTGACCGCTGTTAACGATGGCCAGAACCTTGCGGCACGGCACGAGATGCTCTACGGTGCGATGCTCGCGGGTCAGGCATTCGCCAACGCACCGGTTGCAGCGGTGCATGCGCTCGCATACCCACTCGGCGGCCACTACCATATTTCACACGGACTTTCGAATGCGCTGATGCTGCCGCATGTACTGCGCTTCAATCTGCCGTCTGCGCACGTCCTTTATGCCGAGCTATGTGGATGTCTTGAGGCGGCGAAGGGCGGCCCGGCATCGGCAGAGCGTTTCATCGACACTCTTACGGGCCTCGTAGCGCAGACAAAAATACCGCGCACGCTGCAAGAAGCCAATGTACCGCGCGCCGACTTGCCGATGCTCTCAAAAGATGCGATGCTGCAGCAACGCCTGCTCGTCAACAACCCGCGTGAAGTCACCGAAGCCGACGCGCTGAGACTTTATGAAGAGGCATGGGGTTGACGCTTGATGACCAGAAGGCCACTGCTTTCGCTACTCTGCGTGTTCGCTGCCGTCGTTTGCGCATCGCTCTGCGCGAACGAACCAACTGCAATCGTTGAAGCCCCGTATCAGCCCGACTACGCGAAGGGTTTGCCTGAAAAGCACCTGTGGCGTGAAGTGCGCGAAAACTTTCTAAAAAATGTATACCCAAAGATTCTCGCGCGCCACCAACTGAAACTCAGTTGCGGCAGCTGCACAACGGTCTATGCAGATTTCGAACTGAATATCTCTCTGGCGGGCACGGTGAAGATACGAAACGTCACCGTAGCCAAAGCCTGTGGTCAGCCGATGAACAAAAAACTCAAGGCGGATTTCTCACGTTACCTCGAGCATTACCCTTATAAGCCGGGTCTTTACGGCACGACCGTCTTGCTTCGCCTCGGCACCGGACTCAAATGCTAAGCGGCCTCAGATACGCTACCGTTGTCTTGGCCTGGCTATTGGTCACAGGCAAGACACATTCAGCTGAAAAAAGTTACGGTCGTGAATCGTTCGAAGTCGGCTTTGAAAGGTATCAGGTGGCGGCCCCCGCTGAAAATGCGAATTTTTCAGGCGTTGTGCTCAATTATTTTCTCGACAACAATGTCTACATCGGCACGAACCAGATGTCACTCTACCTGCGCGGGGTCTCTGACTACCGGCCCGATTTTCATATGGGCATTTTGTTTCCCTTTACCGAACACATTTCAGCAGAGGCGGCGCTCGGGGTAGACTTCTATACGGCGCTCATCATTGCGCTGGCGGTAATCGACGAAGACAGCAGCATCGACTATAAATTCGCGACAAACTTTTACTCCCCCTATTTTACCTTTAGCGCGGGCCTGCGTTTCGAATTCGATGCTTTCGCGCTGAAGCTCA
>JAKQXK010000716.1 GCA_029561505.1 Spirochaetota bacterium
CTGCCCAGCGCGGTTCGCGACTTTTTAGACACCCCCTGCCGATGCGGCGTGCAACGCCGTCAGGCCGGCGGCGCATCGGCCGACGGCCGAAGCGGCCTGCCTGCGCCAAACCTCGGCTTCGCCGACCGGCGGTTCTTGGCCTTTGGTGCACTGCCCACAAAAAAAGTGTTGACGGCGGGTGGTAAAACGACGAGAAAACTATCAGGTAGTGAATAGTTTTTCCGGGCTTGAACCCGGCAATTGAAACTAAAGGAGGAAACTATGGAAATTACCCAAAATATCTCAGCGATTGGCAATATGGTATTGCGCAATCCGAAGGTGGCTGCAGAGCTTTTCCCTTCGGCGATCGCAGGTTATGTGCTGCAACACGGCCATAACAACACGCTGAACGTGGTCTCAGGCCATGCCGTGCACTATGACTGGACTTATTCGAATTTCGGCAACCCGGAGTTCAAATCGCTGTATCGGCGCGCCTACAAAGGCCAATGGGATGCAGAAGACCTGCCGTGGGATACGAAAGTTGATCCTTTTAACCCGAATATTGCGATTATTCCCGAGCGCCTCGTGCCTGGCTTTGGTGAAAAATTTTATCCAAAAGATCTGCGCGAGCGTCAGAAAATTCAGCATTCGGCAATCAGCTTTTTGCTATCACAGTTCTTGCACGGCGAGCAGGGCGCCCTCTATATCGCAGGCGAAACCGTCGAAGCGAGCCCGTGGTTTGACGCGAAACTTTATGGCTCGACGCAGGTTGTCGACGAAGGCCGTCACGTCGAGGTGTTTGCGCGCTACCTGCAGCAGAAACTCGAAAAACTCTACCACGTGAACGATAACCTCTTTGTAATTCTGCGTTCGATCACCGCAGGGTCAGACTGGGATCTCAAATTTCTGGGGATGCAGATCATGATCGAGGGTCTTGCGCTCGGTGCATTCGGTACGCTGTACAAGTTCACCGAAGAGCCGCTCTTGAAGCAACTCTTGAAGCAGGTCATATCTGACGAAGCGCGCCACGTGCACTATGGCGTTGTCGCACTGCGCGATTACTTCACAAAAGAAATCTCTGAGGCGAAGCGCCGCGAGCGTGAAGACTGGGCTTATGAAGTCGCGATCATGCTGAGAAACCGTTTTCACTTTCTCGAAATTCACGAAGAGTTCTATGGTCAGTCAATCAACCGTAAAGACTGGCTGCACCTGCTCGAAACATCAGAAATGATGAGCGAATTCAGAAAGCAGCTTTTCACGCGCATGATCCCGAACCTGAAGGCGATTGGCTTACTCAGTGACCGTATTCGACCGAAGTATGCCCAGTTGGGTATTCTGAAGTATGAGAACGAGCGCTCTGCCGACCACCTGACGGCAGAAGACTTGCTGAAATAAGTGTTTACCGATGAAGGGGGCTTTCGCCCCCTTCATCTATGAAACAGCCATCTAAATCTTTCTCCGAAATCATTTCGGCGGGCGAAGAAGAAAAATTCGCGACTTACACGAACAAACTCAAAGCGATTCAAAAAGCCAAATCGAAAAAATATGGCAAAGGGCGTCTGCTGCACCGCAAAGGGCTGCTCGCACTCAAAGCTGAATTTCAAGTCGATGCCAATTTGCCCGCGCATGCGGCGCAGGGTATTTTTGCCAGCCCCGGTAAATACGAGGCCATAATCCGCCTCTCGAACGGCAGCCTTGAAGTACAGGCAGACAAGACGCCCGATATTCGTGGCTTCGCTCTGAAGGTGAAAGGTGTTGCGGGAAATTCAATCTTAACGGGAAAACCCACAACAGAACAGGATTTTGTGATGATCAACCACACGACCTTTTCTTCGGCACGTGCCGAAGAGTTTCTCGATCTGTTGCTCGCTATCTCTTCGGGTGGGGGAGCTCTCTTGAAACACCTCTACAATTCTTACGGCTTTTTCGGTATGTTCAAGGCAATGGCACGCTTTGCAAAAGTGATCGGGAAAAAATTCACGAGCTTTGCGACCGAAAACTTCAGCACTGTGCTGCCGATCAGAAACGGCGACTATGCGGTGAAGCTGCGTATTCGACCGGTTTCAGAGGTGACGACGAAACCGTCGAAGGTTGATCTAACGACCGACCTCAAAGAACATCTGAAATCAGGGGCACTTGAATACGCTGTCGAGCTGCAGTTCTATACCGACGCCGAAACGACACCCATAGAAGATGCTTCGGTTGAATGGCCCGAAAGTGAAACAGCATTTGTGACTGTTGGCAAACTCACCGTACCTGTGCAATCTTTTGCCGGTGATGCTTATGAAAAATTTGCTGCGTCAGTCGAGCAGATGAAATTCGACCCGTGGAATGCGATCGAAGCGCATAAGCCGCTCGGCAACATCATGCGCGCGCGCAAACATGCGTATTATGCGTCGCAAATTGAAAGAGGCGCTTAGCGCCTCTTTCAATTTGCTTTACTTAAGCTTAAACTCAGTACGCCGGTTCTGTTCGTCGTAGGGTTTGCCTTTGCGCGCTACGACCGGCCTTGACTCTCCGGCCCCCGATACCGAAAGGCGGTTTTCATCGACGCCGTTCTTCACCAGCCAGTTACGCACGCTTTCTGCGCGCTTCTCTGAGAGCGTCTGGTTGTAGTCGGCAGTGCCCTTGAGGTCGGTGTGGCCAATGATCTCAAACTCGGCTTTTGGATTCAGTTTCAAGAAATCTAGAATCAGCTTCAGAGTCGGTAGCGACGAGTTCTTGAGGCGCGCAGAATCGAAATCGAAGTAGATTGAACGGATGTCGAGGCTTGCATTCTTCTGCATCTTCTTTAAAGGTAAAAGGTAGGTGCCGCCCTCGATAGTCGGCACGTCGGTGTCTTCGGTAGACGGCAGGTAACCAGCCGATTTACCGGTAAGACGCACAATTTCTTCGCTGCTGACTTTTTTGGGAGCGTCGAGCGTGATCGCGTGGTCGGCACCCCCGTTTTGTTCAACCGTGTAGGCTGATTCTTTTTCTGAATCGGCCTCGAGCACGTCGAGCCGCACATAACCCGCGATTTTCGCGCGCGTGTCTGCGTCGATCAGCTGAACCTGCCAGTGCTTCTGCGCTGCTTTAGGTGCCTCTTTCTTCACAATCGGTTGTTGCTGAATCGGTTCGATATTCAGATCATAGTCGCTCTTCTCGCGGTTGAACGTGCTCGAAATAAAGTAGTTTCCCTGCGAGACCGCGAGAAAAGCCTCATGGCCTTCGGTGTTCACATTGCCACCGAGAAGTTCGGGTTCGGCCCAGACACCCTTGTCGAACCGTGTCTGCCAGATATCCCACCCACCTTTGCCACCCGGGCGGCGCGACGAAAAATAGTAGCGTGTGTCGTCTTCACCAGGCACGAGCGCGGTTTCCTGATTGCCAGAATTAATTTGAGGAGGCAGATCTTCAATGGTGTTGCCATTCGACTTGAGATCGAGCACGCGAATACGTGAGCGCTGCATGTCGCCGAACGGCCAGCTGCTGAAAAACAGGAGTCTGCCGTCGCGGCTCAGCGAGGGCGATTTTTCGTTCCAGGGTGTGTTGATCTCTTGCACAGGGCGCGGGTTTGACCAGGTTTTGCCATCCCACTGGGCTAAATAAATATCAAAACTCACACGCACCCGGCCCTGCGCATCTTTGGGCAGCTCGATGCTGCCATCACGGTCTGAAGCAAACAGCAGAATCTTGCCGTCTGAGCTGAGGTAGGGCGTTTCGTCGTTGAACTGCGAATTGACTGCGTGCAGCGGCGCCGGTGCAGACCATTTGGCATCCACAAGTTTTGAGACATAGAGGTGCGAGAAACCACCTTTGCCAGCCCCGCGCGTCGATGAGAAAATCATCGTCTTGCCATCGCTGCTGAAGGTCGGCGAAAACTCCTGTGCAGGGGTGTTGATCGCGCCCAACGCCGGTTGCTGCCTGATCTCGGCGGCGGCTAGGGTATCAAAAATGGCATTGGCTGCGACGAGCAGCGCGACGGACAGAATCAGCCTCATGGTTGTTGTTCGGTCGTTTGCCACAGTGCTGAAGCATTTTTTTTCAACAAAATGGGAAAAATCGGGAGTTTTTGGGTATTTATTAATTA
>JAKQXK010000673.1 GCA_029561505.1 Spirochaetota bacterium
GGTATGGCTTTTTTGTATGGCCTGTCCCATGCGGTGAGCGCGTCGTAGATGTCGGCGATTGTCATCATGCGCGTCTGCAACGAAATTTCAGGGTCGCGGCGCTTGAGCGGATAACCATTGCCATTCAGTTTTTCGTGGTGACCGTATGCAATCTCTGGTACCCAGCGCAGGTTTGGCGTCCACGGAATCTGGCGCAGAAAGTTATACGTGTGCGTGACGTGCGACTCGATTTCTTGCCGCTCTTGTTCGTCGAGCGTGCCTTTGCGAATCGAGAGCATCACGAGTTCGTTGTCATGAAGGTAAGGCACAGCGTGGTCGCCCGAAAGTTTTACTTTGCGTTCGGCGATCTTCTTCAAGAAATCAAATGACCCTGCGGCGAGAACCGTTGGTTCATTCGCTGAAAGAATTGCAGAGAACATCTCTTCAGCTTCTTGCAGATTCTTTTGCAGCTCAAGCTCATGGCGCGCCTCAATTTCTGGCCATGCCGGTGGGGGGGATTTTCTAAGTTCTGCGAGCATGTTGCGTAACAGGCCCGCTTCGATGTCTTTTTTTATGAAATGGAACCGCCAGCGAATGAGCTCTAGCTGGCTCGGGTAAAGTTTCTTCGCCTTAACCAGAACATCTTCGCGCACACCGACTTTGCCAAAATCATGCAGCAGCGAAGCGTAGCGCAACTCTTGTATCTGGTTGCGCGTAAAGCGCACCGAATTGAATCGCGCGCCCGTGTCGCGGTTTACCGCCATGGCGATATTCACCGCATAGTCGGCGACGCGAAATGAATGTCCGCTCGTTGTCGGGTCGCGCTGTTCAATGGCGGTGACCGATGCTTTGACAAAACCTTCGAAGAGGTTTTGAATGTCTTGCAAGAGCTGATTGTTCTCAATCGCGACGGCCGCCTGCCCCGCCATCGCACTCACGAGCGAATAGTCTTTGCGCGTAAACGACATGATCGCATCGCCTTTGAGCTCTGTGAGGGTCAGTTTTGCGTCGGCGTCGCGTTTGCGGTTAATCAGCTGAATGATGCCGATCACTTCTTCATGGTGGTTTTTCATCGGAATCACCATCATCGACTTGGTATAATAGTTGTGTGCTTTGTCGTATTCTGAGTTATAGGTATAACCCGCGTCAACCGGCAGGCTGTGCACGTCGTCGATCAGCAGCGGTTCAACCGTCAGTGCCACATAACCCGCGATCGACTTCTTATTGATCGGCAGCAAGAATTCGCCCGCGTCGAGCTGCATGGCTGACTTCTTGAAGCGAATGTGCGTTGGTTTGTCGCCATTACCATGTTTTTCGCTGAGGTAGATTGAGCCGCCGTCGGCGCTCGTCAGCTCAATCGCCGAATTCAGCACGAGCTCAATGAGGCGATCGAAATCGCGTTCTGTTGCGAGCGCCTGCCCTACTGCCGTCAACCGGCGTATTTCAATGTAACTGTTGGCGAGTTTTTCTTGAAGATTCAACCGGTCGTATTCTGCATAAAGCGCGTTGATCTGCGATTCGCAGGCTTTGCGCACCTGCGTCATGCTGATGCCTGCAGGCAGATAAAGATGAATCTGCTGTTCGTTCAAGGGCGAAAACAGCAGTTCAGAAAAGTCATGATCACCCAAGACAATGATACGCGAGCGGTGCTGCGGATATTTCTGCAGCCAGTTCGAGATCATCTGCGCGTTTTCAGTCAGAGACGACGAAGTTACCAGCCAGACGACTGCATGCTCTTCATCGGCCGAACGCGGTTTAATGGCCAGGTTGTCGTTGATCGTCGCAAAGATCACCGGGTCGCGAAACGTCTCGAGCGTAATTCGCGATAGCGCCGGGTCAAAATAGATATGCGAGACCACGGTTCACGCCAAAGAGCCGCGTTCATCAGGTCAAGGATAAACTGCGCACTTTAACCTCTGAAGTCGTCGCCTTGCTGTACAAAGGTTCGGGCTTTCATAACACTTGACATCCCCACTAAAAGGCAGGGTCTCACACATGCTTTTCGAACGCATGCAGAAAGAAAGCCTCGAGGCGCGCAAGGCGCGTGACGCTGTTAAGGCCGGGGTGTTGACCACAGCGATAGCGCAGGTCAAGGGAATCGCAATCGACGATGGCCACCGCGCCCCCAATGACGCCGACGTGCTGAAAGTGGTACGGCAGTTTCTGAAGAGCGTCGATGAAAACCTGGCGCTGGCTGCGCAGGGCAAAATGGACGCCGCGCGGGCCGATGCCTTTAAGGTTGAAAAAGAGGTGCTGCTCTCGTACCTGCCGCAGCAGATGAGCGCCGACGAACTTCGCGACGCGCTGAAAAAATCGGGTGCGAAAAATATTGGCGAAGCAATGAAATATCTAAAGGCCAACCATGATGGCCAATACGACGGCAAAATGGCGTCAGAACTCGCAAAAGAGGTAATTGTATGATGTACATATGGCATGCTTTTAAGAACAAGTATAACCTGCTCTTTCTGGGGGCATCTCTCGTGGCAGGCCTGTTCTTCAGCTGGTCATTGCCGCTATTTTACCCGGTAGTTTTTGTCGCTGAAACAGTTATTCTGATCGGGGCAGCAACCAACAAGAGGTTTCAGCGGGCCGTGAACGCTCTCGAAGGCCGCGAAGCAGAAAAAGATGAAATCCGCCGGTTGCGCAACGCCATTTACGGCTCGAGCTCGCAGCTCAAAAGCAAAATGTCACCCGCCGAAGAGCTGATTCGCCAGATCAAACAGAACACGCGCCAAAACAGCAAAGCGTCGGTACAGTCGGGCGAAGCGATGCTCACGGGCCTCGACGAACTCGAAGCCAACTTCATTCATCTGCTGAACGGCTATTGCCGACTCGACGATATGCAGAAGGTCGCGGGTTCTGGGCACGAGGCTGAACTCGCAAAGCTGAAGGCCGACCTGGCTGCGCTCGGTGCAGACGCGGCGAGTGAAACGAAAGACGCGCTGCAACGCCGCATCGAACTCGTTGAAAAACGCGCCACGATGGTCAAAGACGCTGAAGCGAATAAGAAGAAGTTTCTGGCGCAGATTGAAATGGTCGAAGAGACGCTGCGCTACCTGCGCGACCAGTCAGTGCAGGTTTTTGAGCCCGAAGTTATTTCAAAGCAGGTCACGGCCGTTTCAGAAAAAATGCAAACGACGCGCGAGACGATGCTCGAAATCGAGAAAATGTCTGCGGGTGCCGATTTCACTCTGCAACAGACACGCATCAGGTAGCACGTTCGACAAGCTTAGGTTGACCACGTCACGGTGCGCCCGTCGAACCGTGGCGAAATATTCTTTTTAGATCTGCCGCGTGCGAGCGGGCATAGAGCCGACCCGCGTCGATTATTTCTTCACGGCGGTCAAATTCGAACATGCCAAAGCGCGAGACGTCTGGGCTGAAGAGCAGGTCGAACTCACGCGATTTCTGCCGAATCAGTTCTGAGCCTTCAAGCATCATGGCCCGATTGGCAATCTGCAGAATCGGGGGCCGCGTGACGAAAAGGCGCAGAGCCTTGTAAAAACGTTTGAAATTATTCCAGAATTTATCTCCCGGCTTCAAGAGCTGAAAAAGGTTCGTTTCAATCAGGTATTCGCGAATCGTATTGTCTTCGAGCGGCGTGCAGTTTATGCCGAGCACGCGCTCGACCCCCTGCTCACGCAGCACATTACCGGGCACGTTATTAATTGCGCCGCCGTCGACAAGATAGTGGCCGTGATAACTAACCGGCGCAAACACCACTGGCAGGCTCATGCTCGCTCGTACCGCGCGCCAGATTAACCCACGGGTTAACCTGATCTCTTGGCCTGAAATCAGGTCGGCGGCAATAATCGTGAGCGGCAATGGCTGGTCTTCGATACGGGCCTTGCCGAAAACGCGGCGCAGCACGCGATTCACGCTACGATCACGAAAGAAAGACACGAAAGGCAAATTGTAACGCAACAGCCCGCGGTCGTTAGGCAGAAATTCTTTGAACTTGGCGCTCATCTCGCCTGCGGTGAGGCCCTGCGCATAGAGCGCCGCGATCAGCGACCCCATGCTGGTGCCTGCGACGTGATCAAACTTAATGCGGTGGCGCTCGAGTTCTGAAATGATACCGATTTCGCTGAGCGCCCTTGCGCCGCCGCCGCCAAACGCGATGCCAAGCGAATTATCGCAGATCGCCCGGCCGAGCGCCATGCATTGCACGCGCAGACTCTGCATGTCGTTCGTTTGCCAAAAGTCTTTTTTGAGCTTCAGCCGAAACCTGACTGTTTGCCCAAGCCTGCGTTCGATTTCAGCGGTTGTGATATTGTCGGGTGAAGCATGGTGCACGGTCGCGAGCAGCGGCCGAAGTTGCGATAATTTGCCCCGTTGGTCGGCATGCAGCAGAACCTGCTGGGCAAGCTTTACCGATGCCTCATCTTCTGAGCAGGTGACGATCAGCCGGTCGGCCATCGAAATGAGCGCGCTCACGATAGAACTATCGACGGCGGGCAGATTCACCGGCAAATATGCCGAAGGGTACCTCATGAGGGT
>JAKQXK010000687.1 GCA_029561505.1 Spirochaetota bacterium
GAGTTTGTCGAGGGTCTGCATGCCAAACTCTACCGCGCCGAAGCCGATTCCCGCTGCGCGCTGCTCTTTTGTCGGATGCAGCTGCCTGAGCGAAAGCACGGTTTTTTTATCCTGTTGTTCATCGAGCGTGATCGTGACGAAAAATCGGCCCGGGTCGTTGTCTTTGTCAGAACCGTGATGAAACGCCAGGCGGTCGTAAGGCGAGATCTCGACATATTCTATACGATTGTCGTAGATGGTGCCGTCAGGACCTTTAAATTCAAAACGCCAGCGGCCACCGACTTTGAAGTCGAATTCAAACGTGGTTGTGGTGAATCCTGCTGGTCCGAACCACTCACCAAGCGCGGCGGCCGTAGAGAAAGCTTCGAAGACAAGTTTCTTTTCTGCCGCGATCACACGCGTCAGAACAATCTCGCGCTCGAGTACCTCGCGGTAAGTTGTGTCGGTGATTTGCATGGTATACCTCTACCCGACTGCAGCTTTGAGCGCGGCAATGTCGATCTTCTTCATTTTGAGCATCGCCTGTTGCGCACGATCGGCTATCGTCTTGTCTTTGTGAGAAATCAGTTTGAGTAAAATGTTTGGGGTCACCTGCCACGAAAGCCCGAACTTATCTTTTACCCATCCACACATGCTTTCTTCGCCACCGTCTGCTGTGAGCGCATTCCAGTAATAATCGACTTCTTTCTGCGTTTCGACGCTGATCATAAACGACACACCCCAGTTAAATTTGAAATTGGGGTGATCGCCGCCGTTATACGAGAAAAATCGTTGTCCATTCAGAATGAAATCTGCCTGCATCGGGTTTGCGCTCAGTATCTTCGAATTTTTGAAGATCTTGGCATAAAACTTCGCCGCTTCTTCGGGGTTGGCGTTGAACATCAGAAAGGGTGTGATGCTGTGCGCCTTGGCACCGCCGTACTGTAGGCCGCGTACCCCCATTTTTGACTTCGGTGCTGCGGTTTTCTTTTTCGCCGTAGCCTTGGTTTTTTTCGTTGCCATTAGCTTGCCTCGGCGTATTTTTTGAAATTGTCGAGAATCGCCTGCCATCCGCCTTTCTGCATTTCGGCGGAGTTTTCTGACTCAGCGTCGAAGGTCGTTTCAACGAGGGTCTGCGCACCGTTGGCCTTGAACAAATTTGTCGCCTTGCGCCCGTCTGCCATCGTGTATGAAAGTTCTTCGTTTACTTTCACGACATCGTAGATGCCTTCAAATTCGAAACCAAAACTGCCGTCTTTCGCTTCCATACGCGCAGCATATTTGCCGCCGACCTTGAGGTCATTTTTTGCCCACGGGCATTGCCAGTCGGCAGATGCGAAGTTCCATTTTGTAATGTGATCGGGCGCGGTGTAACGTTCCCAAACTTTTTCTAACGGTGCATTGATGGTTGCACTGACCGTGATTCTCGTTGCGCTCATTTCTTTTCTCCTTTGTTTTTTGCTTCAAGCGCACCAGAAGGCTGCGCCTTCTGGTGCGCTTGAAGCTTCTTTAGGTAGATTTCTAACCGGTCAAAACTGTCTTCCCAGAATTTACGGTACTTCTCTATAAATTCATTTGCTTCTTTTAATCTCGCCGCTTCAATGCGGCAGCGCCGCCATTGCGCCTCTTTTTCACGCGTAATGAGCCCGGCCTTCTCGAGCACTTTAAGGTGCTTCGAAATCGCAGGCGCGCTGATATTGAAAGGCTGTGCCAGCTCATTCACCGTCGCGGCCCCCTGGCCGAGGCGCATCAGCATCGCGCGCCGCGTGGGGTCGGCAAGCGCGGCAAAAGTGAGGCTTAAGTGGTCGCTCGTTGTATTTTGCTGCATACCCTATCCGGTAATTAACTTTTCGGTTAATTAACCTAGAGGTGAAATACAGATAGTGAGCCACGCCGTCAACTCAGAAAGATTAAACTTGTGCAGGTCGCGAATTTATTGTTTACCCGTTAAACCGGCCGGCGCAGCCTTCGCGTAACCAAAGGGGTATTCAATGTCGATAAGGCTGACTCGCAGAGCTGTGCGCAATGGATTGCGATTAAAACCAACGAGTGTCCGCTGCAACGCGCGCGCGTACAGACGCCTCATTTGGCTGTGCACCTTCGCAGCTTCGGCTCTTTTGGCCAGCTGCCAGAATGTCTCGACCGACGAATATCTTTCAGGGGCTGCCATCAAAAGCCCGCTGCGGCTCTCACCGGCAAACGCCACGGTTATTGAATCGCAGTCGCTGCAATTTACCGTAACGGGGGGATATCCCCCTTACTCATTCAAGCTTTTCAGCGGCGGCGGCTCGGTTTCGGGTTCTGTTTATACCGCCCCCAGCGCAATCGGCTCGGCAGTCGTGACGGTCAGCGATACCGCCGGCACGAGTCTGGCGTCGCTGATCACAATCGTCAGCAATGCCAATTGCCCCACAAACTTTATTCCCGTGCCTTTCAACAACTCAGTTGGCACGACCGCAAACTTCTGTGTTTCTAAGTACGAAATGAAGTGTAACGGTGCCTGTTCGGGCGCGCCCATATCAGCGGCAGCAGGCCTGCCGTGGGTCAGCATCACGCAAGCTGACGCCAAGACTGCCTGCGCTTTGCTCGGCGGCCAGTACCACCTGATTACAAACGCCGAGTGGATGACCATTGCACGCAGCATCGAAGCGACTGCGGCGAACTGGTCGACGGGCACGGTCAATTCCGGTGCAATAAACCGGGGCCATTCAGATGGCACACCGGCATCGCCGCTCGCCGCCAGCACCGATGACGATGCATGCAGCGGTACAGGGCAAAACTGCACCGTGTTCAACGACCAGCGGCGCACGCACGTGCTGGCGAACGGTCAGACCATTTGGGATTTTTCGGGAAACGCGAAAGAATTTATCGACTGGCAGCTGTCGACAGATCGCGCAGGATCAGGCGCGGGTGGTTATGTCGAACTCAACACGCAGACTGTTACCACCTCGATGCCGGCGAACACGTTTAAGAGCAACACAACTGCCTTAAATTCTGCCAATGGCATTGGTATGTACTTACCAGATACGGATAGCCAGAATGGTTACGCAGCGCGGGGCGGCCATAACGCCAACAACTCACAGGCAGGCATCTATCACCTCGACTTCGGCCAGAACGCAAGTTTTACCAGCAGCCAATTCGGCTTCCGCTGCGTGTATCAGTAGCCCATCTACAACCACATCGTTCGATTAACGAACCCATAACAATCTGCAGATGCTTGTGCAGTAGCTCACAAAACATAAACATTTGTTTACACTATATCTAACAGTGTTAATTTAGCCATGTTAGGGGGATATATGAACGAAACTGCACAAACCACACTGATGGATACCTTCAAACTTTTTGAGAGTTATCTGCCCGACTTCGCGCGCACCGGCCTTTTCAGCCCTGGCGCGCAGCGTTATACCGGCACCGCGCGCGCCCTCTACCGCCCCGTGGCGATGGTGACGCACCGCACGGCAGAAACCGCCGACACCGTTTCGTTGAGCCTCATGCCACCTTCGGGCTACCCGGCGTTTCGCGCGGGCCAGCACATCGACGTCGCGGTTGAGATTCGTGGCGTGCGCCACGTGCGCCAATATTCGTTAACGGGCAACAGTGTCTCACCGAGCGCTGCCAATGGCGGCTTCGCTGCCGCTCCGCTGCAGATTACCGTGAAGCGCCAGAGCGAGGGCCTCATTTCGAACTACCTGCACGACCACGCGTTCGTGGGCAATCGCCTCGAAATTTCTGCACCGAAAGGCGATTTCGTTGTGACCAACACGAACGCGGCGACCTATGTATTCTGCTCTGCCGGCAGCGGCATTACCCCTGTTTACGCGATGGCGCGCGAACTTTTGGCTTCGGGTAAAAATGCGGATATCTACTTTTACCATGCGGCGCGCTCGGCCGAGTCAGTCATCTTTCGTGCTGAACTCGAACACCTCGCCGAGAAACATGAAAATTTCTATCCGATATTTTTTCTGAGCAAGGCCGAAGGCGCCGAGAAGCGGCGCCTCAACTTCAAGACGCTTGCGCCGCTGATGGGCAAAGATCTCGCTGCCGAAACAACCGAAATTTTTCTCTGCGGCCCGGGCGACTTTGTACAAGATCTGCAAGACGGCTTTCAGGCAGCAAAGTTCAATGCTCTGCACAGCGAATTCTATACGCTGCCTACAGCAGCAGTAACCGCAGGCACTGTCAATTTTCTAAAGTCAGGCGCAGAGATTGTCGCAACCGGCAACCTGCTCGAAGCTGCAGAAGGTGCCGGCATCAAAGCGAAACACGGCTGCCGCCGCGGCATCTGCCATGAGTGCAAGGTTCACAAAAAATCGGGCACGGTAAAAAATATTCTGACAGGCGCTGAAACGCACGGTGATGAAAACATTCAGCTGTGTATCAGCCAGGCAGTGGGAAAGGTCGAGGTAGAGTTGTAGTCGATTGTCATGCTGAGCCTGTCGAAGCATGACACGAGACACCCTTCGACAGGCTCAGGGTGACGACAAAAGGCGAACCAAAGGAGAAAACAATGAAAACAAACCGAAAACTCAGCAAAGAAGAACTCGAATCATTTGGCGCAGAACTCGACGCCGTGCGCGCCGAAACGCTCGCCAAAGTTGGTGAAGAAGATGCGCAGTACATTCGTGAC
>JAKQXK010000004.1 GCA_029561505.1 Spirochaetota bacterium
GGCTTAATGTTCCGGTTGTGTTCGTCTCGGGCGGCCCCATGGAAGCCGGCAAAACCCGCCTCGCTGAGCATAAGCTAGACCTCGTCGATGCCATTGTCATCGCAACAGACGAGAATGCCAGCGATGAAAAAGTTGAGGAGTACGAACGTTCTGCGTGCCCCACCTGTGGGTCATGCTCGGGTATGTTCACGGCGAACTCGATGAACTGCCTCACCGAAGCTCTGGGCCTCAGTCTGCCTGGCAACGGCTCGGTGCTCGCCACGCATGCAGACCGGGAGCAGCTCTTTCTCAAGGCAGGTCGCCTTATCGTCGAGATCACGAAACGCTATTACGAGCAAAACGACGAGAGTGTTTTGCCGCGGTCGATCGCCTCATTCAAGGCTTTCGAAAACGCTATCGCGCTTGATATTGCAATGGGTGGGTCGACCAACACCATACTGCACCTGCTCGCCGCAGCGCAAGAAGGTGAAGTGCCCTTCACCATGGACGACATCGACCGGCTAAGCCGCAAAATACCGCAACTTTGTAAGGTTGCGCCGAACACGCAAAAATACCATATGGAAGACGTGCACCGCGCGGGCGGCGTCATGGGTATACTGGCCGAGCTCGCACGGGGCGGGCTGTTCGACACCTCTCTGCCAACCGTTCACAGCCGCACGTTTCAAGAAGCGCTGGATACCTGGGATATCATGGTGACGAAATCTGAAGCGGTGCAGACATTCTATAAGGCAGGCCCCGCGGGCATACCAACGCAGGTGGCATTCAGCCAGGCGACGCGCTGGCCAAGCCTCGACAACGACCGCAAAGACGGCTGCATTCGTTCGGTCGAACACGCTTATAGTAAAGAAGGCGGCCTCGCGGTTCTCAAAGGCAATATAGCTGTCGACGGCTGCGTTGTCAAAACCTCAGGTGTCGACGAAAGCTGCTGGGTTTTCGAAGGCCCCGCGCACGTTGTCGAAAGCCAGGATACCGCGGTCGCGCACATTCTTGAAGGTAAAGTCAAAGAAGGCGAAGTCGTCGTCATTCGCTACGAAGGCCCCAAAGGTGGCCCTGGCATGCAAGAGATGCTCTACCCCACAAGTTATCTGAAGGCCCGCGGTCTCGGCAAAGCCTGCGCGCTGCTCACCGACGGTCGTTTCTCGGGCGGCACCTCTGGCCTTTCGATCGGGCATGTTTCACCCGAAGCCGCGGCAGGCGGGGCGATAGGCCTCGTGCAGAATGGCGATATCATTCAGATCAATATTCCGAACCGCACGATCAATGTGAAGCTATCTGACGCCGAACTTCAGGCGCGGCGCAAAAATGAGGATGCAAAAGGTACTGCAGCCTGGAAACCCAGCGAGGTTCGGCCGCGCAAAGTTTCCGCTTCGCTGAAGGCCTATGCCCTGCTCGCCACCAGTGCCGATAAGGGTGCAGTGAGAGATCTGACGAAACTGGCATAGCCGCTGACCGCGGCGCGATGTGAGCCAACCGGTTGCAGGCCTGCCCGGTCAGCATCATTGCGCTGCCTACTTCGTCTCGGCAATCACCTGCCCCGTACGGGCGCGGTAAAATGAAATCTGGTCGGCGAGTTTCTTAACGCTGCGAACGGTAATCGCTTCTTCATCAAAAATCAGATTTTCGTTCGACAAGAATTCCGTTTCGCTGTCGCCCTTCAGCTGCAGCACACCGCAGAGCGACTTGAGCTGCGCGTAGGTTATTTCAAAGCGGTAAGACCGGTCGCCGGCATTTTTCTCTTTCGTGCGCAGGTTTTGGTTGCGCATCAGATTATAGAGATAAGCATACATGCGCATCTGCGGGTCGTCGATGCGAAAGATCGTCAGGCGCTGGTGGGCAAACCAAATGCGGCGGGCCATGTTCTCGAATATTTTCTGCAGTACGCCGACCGCGACCGCCGAGACAAGCTGCTCAGGGTCGATGCGAATGATTTCAGCGTCGCTGACAGTGATCGCAGACCC
Source organism: Spirochaetota bacterium (assembly GCA_029561505.1). Lineage (GTDB taxonomy): Bacteria > Spirochaetota > Leptospiria > Turneriellales > Turneriellaceae > Turneriella. The sequence continues at coordinate 1,959 of JAKQXK010000004.1, forward strand.
CATGCGCGGTGCTTTTTCAATGAACGCCATCTCGCCGAAGAGTTCTCCGGCTCCGAGAACGTCGATGACAAACTCTTGCCCCCGCGCGAAGCGCACGAGTTTTACCGTGCCCTGTAACACTACATAGATATCCTGGTCGATTTCACCTTCGGCGAAGATCATGGTATCGGCCGGGACATGCGTTGCTTTGTGGCTAAATTGAACCTGACGCAGCGCAGACTCTACGTCACTAAACTCTTGCCGGGCGTCGTCGAGCTTCTGGCCGCCGTGCTGCCCCGCCCATTCGATGTAAACCTTCAGCGCGTGGGCGGTGTGGTGCGGTTTGCCGGCTTCGCGGTATCGGGCGGCGACCGAATAGAGCCTTTCGGGCGATGCGTCGCGGTCACCTTTGAAATCCAACTTTGCGAGGTGTTGCTGCAGCGTGCGCAGCTCGCGTGAATAAAGCCGCAGCACCTTAACCGCGAGGCTCGGTTCAGGCCTGATGTATTCGGCAATTTTGGCAATCGGCACCTCGGCAACCTCTGCGTCGGTCTCGGCGTAGATCGTTACGAGAAAATGGTGACCGGTAAGAGCCGAGACCAGGCCAAAACTGTCGCCCGGCTCGAAGCGCGAGAGCACCCTGTCGTTGAGGCGGTGTTCGGTGTCGATCGCCAGCGAGCCCTTAAGCACAATGTAGAATAGCCCCGGGTTTGGCGCATTCTGTACAACCACGCTGGCGCCGGCCCGGTAGGTCTTGTTCTGCACGGCATTTTGCATGGCCTTTCATATATCGGCATCGCGCTGACCGATCTTTTGCTACCGTTGAGAAACGGGCTGTCTGGGGCGACGCGTCGCCTGTTTCAGCCGTTTGGGATTTTCGCTCTGTCAAAGTCCCTGATTCTGGCTCATATGCAGTCGCACATGAACAGCCAATACCGTAAACCGCTTCCGGGTACCAAACTCGACTACTTTGACGCACGCGAGGCCGTGAACACAATCGAGCCGGGCGCGTACGAAAAACTATCTTACACCTCGCGCCTGTTCGCCGAGAATCTGGTGCGCAAGTGCGACCCGGCCGAGCTCACCGATGCGCTGAAACAGCTGATCTACCGCAAACAAGATCTTGATTTTCCGTGGTATCCCGCGCGTGTCGTGTGCCATGATATTCTCGGCCAGACGGCGCTCGTCGATCTCGCCGGCCTCAGAGACGCGATTCAGGCAAAAGGCGGAGATCCCTCTAAAATAAACCCTGTCGTGCAGACGCAGCTCATCGTCGACCATTCACTCGCGGTAGAGCACGGCGGCTTCGAGAAAGACGCGTTCGCAAAAAACCGTGCGATTGAAGACCGCCGCAACGACGACCGTTTTCACTTCATCAACTGGACCAAAGAGGCTTTTGAAAACGTCGACGTGATTCCTCCGGGTAATGGCATTATGCACCAGATTAACCTCGAGAAGATGTCGCCCGTGGTGCACGCGCAAGACGGCGTGGCTTTTCCCGACACCATGGTCGGCACCGACAGCCACACGCCGCACGTCGATGCACTGGGTGTATTGGCGATCGGCGTCGGTGGTCTCGAAGCCGAAAGCGTGATGCTGGGGCATCCCTCTTATCTGAGATTGCCCGACATCATCGGCGTTGAGCTCACGGGGAAACCGCAACCCGGCATTACGGCCACCGACTTGGTCTTGTATCTGACTGAGTTCTTGCGCAAAGAAAAAGTCGTGTCTGCGCACATTGAATTTTATGGCGAAGGTGTTCCGCACCTGACGCTCGGTGACCGCGCGACAATTTCAAACATGACGCCCGAATATGGCGCAACCGCTGCGATGTTCTTCATCGACCAGCAGACTCTCGACTATCTGCGCCTCACCGGTCGCGATGAAGAGAATGTGAAGCTTGTCGAAATTTATGCAAAAACAGCGGGCTTCTGGGCTGACAGCCTGAAGACTGCAACATATGAGCGCGTGCTCAAATTTGATCTTTCGACTGTGACGCGCACAATGGCCGGGCCTTCGAACCCGCACAAGCGCGTGAGCACCGCCGACCTCGCGAAAAACGGCATCGCCGCCGCATGGACTGATGAAGCGGGCAAAATGCCCGATGGTGCCGTTATTATCGCGGCGATCACGAGCTGCACGAATACCTCGAACCCGCGCAACGTGATCTCGGCTGCGCTCTTGGCACGTAATGCCAACGCGAAAGGTCTCGTCAGACGCCCGTGGGTAAAGAGCTCACTTGCACCCGGTTCAAAAGTTGTCCAAACCTATCTCGAAGAAGCGAAACTTCTGCCCGAACTCGAGAAGCTCGGCTTCGGTATCGTCGCGTTTGCCTGCACAACCTGCAACGGTATGTCGGGTGCGCTCGACCCGAAGATTCAGCAAGAGATTATCGATCGCGACCTTTATGCAACCGCGGTGCTTTCAGGTAACCGTAACTTCGACGGGCGCATTCACCCGTACGCGAAACAGGCATTTCTCGCGTCGCCGGCGCTCGTAGTTGCATACGCGATCGCTGGCACAGTGCGCGTTGACATCGAAAAAGACCCGATTGGTAAAGACCAACAGGGCAACCCTGTTTACCTCAAAGACATCTGGCCTTCGGATGCAGAGATCGATACGATTGTCACAGAGAGCGTGAAGCCCGAGCAGTTTCGCGCGGTCTATGACCCGATGTTCGCCCGCGGTGCGGCTTCGACAAAAAAGATTAGCCCTCTCTATCAGTGGCGCCCGCAGTCGACCTATATCCGCCGGCCGCCTTATTGGGATGTTGAAGGTGTCGGCGCGCTCGCGGCGAACCCGCGCACGCTGAAGAATATGCGACCGCTCGCTGTCTTGGGCGATAACATCACGACTGACCATCTTTCACCGTCGAATGCGATCATGGCGAACAGCGCCGCGGGTGAATACCTCACCAAAATGGGTGTACCCGAAGAAGACTACAACTCATACGCGACGCACCGCGGCGACCACCTGACCGCGATGCGCGCGACGTTTGCCAACCCGACTCTGCTCAACGAGATGTGCCTCGACGACAAGGGGCAAGTGAAGAAAGGTTCGCTCGCCCGCCTCGAACCCGACGGCAAAGTGGTACGCATGTGGGAGGCGATGGAAACCTACCTCAACCGCAAGCAGCCACTGATCATCGTAGCGGGCGCCGACTATGGCCAGGGCTCGTCACGCGACTGGGCAGCCAAAGGTGTGCGCCTCGCAGGCGTAG
>JAKQXK010000046.1 GCA_029561505.1 Spirochaetota bacterium
GGTATCTTTAAGGGTGCATTGCAGGCACGCGCATCGCGCATCAATAACCGCATGAAGATAGCCGCTGCCTATGCGATAGCCTCGCTCGCGAATAGCGATCGCAAAGAGCTCGTGCCCGCGCTCTTAAACACCGAAGTGCACCAGCGGGTGACCGACGCGGTAGAACGCGCGGCGCTCGAGTCGGGCGCGGTGAAAAAACTCAGCGAAATGTAGTTCTCACCGAGGCTTCGCAATACCAAAAAACTGTACCGAGCGCAGCGCGAAGCAGATTTTTTCGCGCGTGAAATATTCACCGGGTTCACCGCAGGTGTCGGTTATCGGTACGGTGTGCCCCATCGTGTTCAGCGTATAACCTTCTACCGCCGTCTGCCCTGAGCGGTTTTTGATTCTCACTCGCTTCACATTGCCGGGCAAAGAAGCCCGAAGTTTACGCTTGCGCTGTAAGCGGTGAACCCGGCTCCACTGGTCTATGGCTGCCTGCATGCGGCTGAACGCGACATTTTGATCGAGCTTACCATGCCAGATGCTTGCCCGCGGCCAGGTTTTCGGGCGTTTGCCTTTTTTGGACACAGGCGCCAACGTGCGTTCGAGGCATTCAGAGAAATAGGCAATACCCGAGTGGTCGGTTTCGCAGCGATATCCCCCTGCGCCGATTGCCGAAACTGCAGCGAACGTCTGTGGATACGTCGCCGCCAGAATCTGCGCCAGCTGGCCACCCGATGAGAAGCCCGTGACAAAAACTTCTTTTCGCGCAATCGGAAAATTTGCGAGCATATAGCTCACCATCTGCATCACCGACGCAACTTCGCGGCGCTCGGCCCCGGCCGCACCCTGAAGCTGGTGGTTAAAGCACAGGTTGCGGTTATTCTCAGCGCGCTGTTCGGGATACACAACATAGAAGCGGTAGCGATCGGCGAGCTGGTTGAAACCCGCGGCCGAGAACTGTTTTGCCGACCCCGAGCAGCCGTGCAGCGCCACAACCAGCGCGGTGCGCTTTCGCGGCGCGTTTGCCGGCGCATAAAGCTGCATTGCAAGATTGCCCGGGTTGGTGTCAAAGTTTTCAATCAGTGTGAGGCCAGGCAAAACCATCGTGGTTTGCTTTTCGTCTGCGCCGATTCGCAGCGCGAGCAGCGAAGAAAATATCAGAAATAAGGCTGGTCGGGGGTGCAGTCGCATTCAAGCGACACTGCCGCGTCAGGTGACAGCCACGCAATGAAGTTGCTGATTATTCTTCATGGGTTAATGGGGTCTTCTGCATTTTCACGCTGCCTTTTGTCCAATAAGACGATACGGTGGTCGCAACTTCCCGCTGCGTGACCACGAACGCCACCCTGTCGCCGAACTCTTTCGATTCGAAGCGAAATTTCGTCGCCGCTGACTTGCGCCTGAGATCACATTCGACGCTGCCTGCCGAGAAGCCCATACCATCTGCGAGACCCGGGCAATATTGATAAGACCACTTGCGTCCCGGCATCAGATGTTCGGTTCTGAATTCAGCGCCAAGGCCCTGGTGAGTACAGGTCAGCGTCACGGCTTCTGCCGAGTTATTGCTGATGCTCCAGCAGCTTTGGTCTGCGGTGTCGCGGCATGTGGCGAACTCATGCGCAGGGGCGGATGTATTCATGAAAAGCAGCGGCACCGCCACCAAGGCTGCGCGCAATATTCGTGCGGTTCTCATAACCTTTCGACTCTGCAGCCGACAGATTGGTTCAGTTTTCTTTGCAGGTTTCGATGCCTGCACCGACCGCATCTGCGCGAAATTTTTGATCATTCGCCGGCCCGGTTCGTCGAAACTTCATGAAGCATATGCTGACCCTGACCACAATGGTGGTTGTTTTGGCCGGTGCAGCCTGCCGCGCGCACGACATCAGAGACGCGGGCGGCAACGCCCTCACGAACCGCTGGCTCTACAGTTCAGGTGATGGCATCGGCAAAATCGAAAAATTTGAACCTTCTTTGACCTTGAATGCCGGTCAGGTCTCAGGCTGGACAGGCTGCAACCATCTGCAGGCAGATTTTTCAGTATCTGGCAACACCATCAAGATACGGCAAAAAATGAAAACGTCGCTTCCCTGCCCGTCGCAGGCTGCGGTGGCCGGCGAGCAGGCATTTGAAAACCTGCTACAGTCTGTCGCCCGATACGAGACCGGTGCGGGTGTACTTCGCCTGATTACCCCCGAAGGGAAGCAACTCGTCATGCGTGCGTACGTACCCGCACCCCGGGCGACGCTTGTCGGCAGCGAATGGAAAATGCTGAGCGCCGCGATGCTACCTGGGGCGGTCGGCACTTCAGAAATGATTCAGGCGCACCGGGCGACGTTTGACACACGCCGGCTCAGGCTGAGCCAGCCATGCTATGAAATTTCGGCCGACTATGCGGCGAGCGAGGCTGGCATGAGCTTCAGCAACGTCAGCGTGGTTCAGCGGGCGTGTACAGAGAAGCGTGAAGCTGAATTTACTTTGCAATACCTTCAGCCGATGTTCGCGAGAATAAACCGCTACACAATTAGCGAGCGCCGGTTGAGTCTCTATGCAGGCGAAGACTTTCAGCTTGATTTTGAGGCAAAACCATGATGATGCTCCGCAGCCTGGTCGCGAGGCCCAAAAACCCTCGACCGGGTATATCGCGCATGGGATATGCAGCTATGAAGAAGTTAGATATCCTCATGGTTGTGTTGGCAACGGCTTTCGTTGCCTGCAAAGAGCAGGCGAAGCCTGTAACAACGCACGCTGCGGCCGTGGTCTTTGTTGTCGGCAGCGACGCCCGAATCTTCACGGCAAAGGGTGAGAGCAAAGCGGTCAAAGGTGCGATCTTGCATGAGGCCGATAAGGTGCAGACAGGCAAAAAATCTCAGGTAGACCTGCTGCTGCCCAACGATATTCTTATTCGCATCGACCAGAATTCGACGGTCGAAATGAAAGAGTTCAGGCTCGGTGAAGGCGGTATTCAAACCGACCGCCTGATGCTGCAGAAGGGTACTGTTTTTGCAAAGGTCGCGAAGCTCGATAAAAAATCAGCGTTTGCGATTCAGACGCCGACGATTGTCGCGGGTGTGCGCGGCACCCAGTTCATGACCGAAGCCGACGAATCGGGTCAGGGCAAAGTTGCCGTCATCGAAGGTAAGGTTGCCGTTGAATCGGCAAAAACCGGCAAGACCGAAGAAGTCACCGAGGGCGAGCAGGTTCAGCTGAACGACACGGGCAACCTCGTCGAAAGCAAAATGGACGAAGCGACCGCCGCAAAAACCAATGCGCTGTCGGCTGTCGCAAAAATCAAAGAGCAAGACCTGCAAAACTTTCAGAATATTCTGGGTGACCAGCAGAAGCTGCTCGACAAAGCCGGCGGCGCCGACAAGCTCAAGGGCATGATGGATGACAGCGACAAGCGCATTCAAGACCAGAAAGACATGACAAAAGAAAAGGTCGAGGGTCTCAAGGGCCAGACCGACACCAAAATTCAAGACATGAAAGCGTCGACCGAAGGTAAAGTTCAGCAGAGCACTGAGAAGGTCGATACGATGAAAACTGACACACAGAAAAAAATCGATTCGATGAAAGGCGGCGGTTCAGTCGAAGATGCGAAGAAAAAGCAAGAAGAACTTTTTAAGAAGTTTCCGTAAATGAGGCAGTTCTGCAAGGCCATGACTCCTTGCAGAACGTAAAATCTTTATGGGCTTTTCTGACCATTTTTCTACACAGTCAGTTGTTTACGCTGAGTTCAGGCCGAATTACCCCGAAGAAATTTTTGCCTGGTTGAGTAGCCAGTGCAAAGAGCGCAACCTTTGTTGGGATGCAGCGACCGGTAACGGCCAGGCGGCTGAAGCTCTCGCCGGGTATTTTGCCCGCGTCTACGCATCAGATGGCAGCGCCTCACAGATTGCCGCTGCAAGAAAATCGGCCAATATCGAATACGCTGTTGAGGTTGCCGAACAAACGCGGCTTACAGCAGAGAGCTGCGATCTCGTCACCGTTGCGCAGGCATATCATTGGTTTGACCACGCGAAATTTCACGCCGAAGTCTCGCGAGTTCTGAAGCCTGCAGGCGTGCTCGCTGTCTGGGGGTATGGCCTGCACGAGGTTACGCCGCAGATCGATGCAGTGACGCACGAATATTACCATGATGTCGTTGGTGCACATTGGCCGGCCGAGCGGCGCCATGTCGAAAATCACTACGCAGAAATAGCGTTTCCTTTCGCCGAAATGCCGACACCGCAGTGGCAGATTCGTGCCGAATATTCTCTGCCCGAACTTCTGGGTTATCTCGAATCGTGGTCGGCGACGCAGCGTTACCGCAAAGAAAATTCTAAAGATCCGTTGGCTCTCGTCAAAACAAAGCTAGCCGCCGTCTGGGGTGATGCGAAAACCCGCACCGTACGCTGGCCGATTTTTATGCGCGTGGGGCGTAAGAATCACTCAGCAATGGGTTTTTGAAATACGATTTTGTTGCTATAACTTCGCGAGAAAATCGCGCAAAACGGTTGCACTTGTTTCGAGTTTCTTGTTCTCGTCTGGCGACAGGTTGACCCCGATGGTGTCGATCACGCCCGCCTCACCGACGAGACGGGGCAGTGAGAGCGCGACAGAATGCAACGGTGAATGCGCGCTGACGGTATGAATGGCCCTCTCTTTTCGTAGCACGGTTTCAACGAGGCGCGCGATAACGGCGCCGATACCGAAAGCCGTGGCGCCTTTTCCCGCTATTATTTTGTACGCGGCATGCCTCACCTCATCGTCGATGCGCGCGATCGTCGTCGCGTCAAATTCGATGCGGCGGCTGCGGCAAAACTCTTTGTAGTCCATTCCCGCTACGGTGACGATTGACCACGCAAGCACCTCGCTGTCACCGTGCTCGCCGACCACGTAACCGTGCACATGGCGCGCATCGACACCCGCGTGTTCGCCGAGCAGGGCCCTGAATCTGGCGGTGTCGAGGGTGGTGCCTGTGCCAAAAACCCGCGCAGCCTTACCGGCCAGGTTTTCGGTAAGTGCAGTCATAATATCGACCGGGTTTGTTGCGACGATCAGCACCGCTTCTGGCGCATACCGCATGACCTGCGGCACGATCTCGCGAAAGATCGCGGCGTTGCGCGCGAGCAGCGCGAGTCTCGTTTCACCCGGCGCCTGATTGACCCCGGCCGCCAGCACAACTACAGACGCACCTGTGATATCGTCGAAGCCCCCGGCTCGAATCTTGATTGCATGCGACACGGGTGTCGCATGCAAGATGTCGTTGGCTTCGGCTGCGGCGCGCTCATGATTTTTGTCGACGAGTACAATTTCACGGCAACTGCCGCGCAGCGTCATTGCATACGCACACGCCGCACCGACAAAGCCGGTACCGACGACTGCGACTTTCAAATTAATTCTCTGCCCACCACCGGTTTTTCAGAGGCAGCAGCTTAATCAGTATATAGGCCCAGAAGAACGCCGTGAATAGCGTCATGATTTCGATTGAATACTGTTTCAGAACACCCAGCGCTGCGAAAGCGAACGCTGCCGTCAGCACGAACGAGAGGCCACGGCGGCCTTCGCGGCGCAGCAGAACCGAAGCGGGTAAGCCAGCCAACCCCAGAAACAGCCACTTAACGCGCGTGAAGACAATCAGCTGCGGCAAATGCTGTTCTGCCAGCGATTCGGTGCCCGCTTCGATGATGTTGAAGATGGCCATGTTCTCAATGACGTCGCCGACTGCCGTCACGGCGACCAAAATAATCGAGAGATATATCCACCCTTTTGCGGCGCCATGGCGGTGAATCAGCAAAAGATTCAGAAACAGGTAGGCGAGCGAATAGACGGTGATATAGCCAAAGTCAAGCCACGTACCGAGAAAGAAGGCTGCGCGCGATTTTTGCCCGGCGTCGCTCTGAGGGTCGCCGAGAATATCCCAGATTTCTTGCGTTGTCCATGCGAGTTCTAGCCCGACGACTGGCATATTGAGACCCGGCTGCATCGCGCGCACAGGTTTTGGCGGGTGCACGATCGCGAGCACGACAGACAAGATCAGAAGCGCTACCACGCTCGCAAAGAGCGCGTTACGCAGGCGGCTGTTATTCATCATGCGTGAAGGTGTCTTGGGCATTTGGCCCGGCAAGGGTTTTCTCAACGCCGTTTGCGGGGCTTCAGGGGTGAGTAAATATTAACCAAATGGTTAAATTTTTTGGGCTATCGTGTGGCGGCGCATTACATTATTGGCAGAAACTCTATGAAAACACGTCTCTTAACCCTGCTTCTGGTATGGATTTCCCTTGCCAGCCTTTTCGCTGAAGATGCACCCGCGCAGCCGCCCGCAGCAGCACCGACAGCCGCCCCTGAAAAAGCGGCCGAAGCGAGCTTCACGATCGGCGGTGTGAACCTGACGATTCAAGACGCGATCAACATCGTGCTCGAAAAGAACCTGACATTACAATCGGCGAAATACGACGTCGTCATGAGCGACACGAATGCGCGTAAGCTCGATAAGAAGTTCGCTCCCGTAGTGAGCGCAGAAGGGCAGCATCTGGGTTTCAGCGATTCGCCGCTTTCGTCAACCAGCCGTGGCTACCAGTATAACGGCTATCTGGGAATTTCAAAACTCTTCGCCACTGGTACAACGGTGGGCGGTGGCTATCGTTACCAGCAGCTGCACACCGAAGCAACCTCGACGACCTTTGGTTTTCCGATTGCTCAGCCCGCATCGACGAGCACGTTTAATGGCTACTTCATCAATGTGCAGCAAGAGCTGTTAAAGAATTCGTTCGGTTATGCTGACCGCAAAATGGAAAAAATCGCCAACAAGCAGGCAGAGGGCCAGCGCGCCTATACCGTGAACCTTTTGTCGGGCCTTGTCGTGCAGGCGCTGACAGACTACTGGCAGGTGACGATTCAGAAATCTGCACTCGAGAACGCGAGGCTTGAAGAGAAGTCGAACCGCCAGGTGCGCGCAATCGTTGCGCGCAACGTCAGCTACGGCCTCGGCGAAACTTACGACCTCAACAACTATAATGCGCGCGTCGCGATGTCGACTGCGAAGGTTTCAATGACCGAGCAGAGCCTCAAGAACGCGACACGCAAACTTCTGCGCACGGTCAATATGCCGGTCGACACGAAGGTTGAAGGCATCACAAACCTCGTCGATACTTTACCGAGCCTCGATGCGAACGCTGCGCTCAAAGCCGCCATGGAAAAACGGGTGGATTTCAAAAATGCCAGAATCGAAAACGAGGTCGCAGAGATGCAGACCGATCTTTATGGCAATCAGGCGCTGCCTTCTCTCAGCGCCTATTTCAACTATGTCTCGCAAGGTACAAACCAATTCATTCAGTTTCCCGGTTTCCCGGCGGCGGGTTCGTTGCAGAGCCCGCAGTGGCAGGTAGGCGTAAAAGCCAGCTATCCGCTGTGGGATGACGAAGTCAAAGTTAACCAGCGCAACGCCGGCATGCAGCTCACGCAGAGCCGCATTAAACTGCAGAATCTCGAACAAGAGATTCGCGACGACGTGCTGACCCGCCTCGAAAACGTGCGCCTCAACTTTGAAGTTTTTCAGACGAGCCGCACCGCGCGCAAAGAATCAGAGGCATTCTATAACAGAATGCTCGCGCGCACGCGCACCGGCAAACTCAACTTTCAGCTCGTAGGGCAGGCGCTTGAGAGCATGGTGGCAAGCCGCCAGCGCGAGCTCGAAGCGCTCGTGAACTACAACATCGCGCTGCTGCAGTTTGATCTTTCAAAAAATGAGATCTTTGAAAGGTATAATATCGACGTTGAGAAAATTCTCGCGAAGGTGAAATAAATGGGGGCAGGTGCCAAAGCAGATTCTGGCACCTTCTGTGCTACCGAGAGTTGACGCGCCGACCGCAATGAGGATTATGTCACATGCATACGCTGGTTAAATATTTTCGCACGATGCCACCGGTCGCGCTGATTGGCGCCAGCAACGACTCAACGAAATACGGTAACATCATCTTTAAAGATCTCAAATCTAAGGGCTACACAGTTTACCCGATTAACCCGAAAGCGACTTCGATCGAAGGTGTGCCGGCTTTAAAAAGCCTCGAAGAGCTGAAAGAGAAGACTAAGGTCGATTTGCTCGTGTATGTTATCCCTCCTAAACTGACGCTCGAGAGTCTGCACAAGGCGAAAGAGCTTGGTTACAAGAGAGTTTGGTTGCAGCCAGGTGCCGCCGATGCGGCGGTAGCCGAATATCTCGACATGCACGATTTTCAGTATATCATCGGCGCCTGCGTGATGGTCGAAAGCCGCGATCTCGTCGCGGCGGGTTAGCCACCCGATTCACGCCGGTAGGCCGGACGCACCAGGTCTAGCTATGCTCAGCTATCTCAAAACGCTCGTCTTCATTCTGTTTATGCTCTCGGTCGGGTTCACCTGGCGCTACGAGTATTGGCTGGTTTACCACTTGTCGTTCGGCGTGCTGTTCG
>JAKQXK010000052.1 GCA_029561505.1 Spirochaetota bacterium
ACCTGAGGCGCTGTATCCCGTTGTGTTGAACGAAATTTCGCGAGAAGCGTAGAATGCGTTCTGCGCGGCGCGATCGTGGTTGAGGGTTATCCCCACCTGCCCCGCCACGCGAAAAAGATCGGTGTCGTACGCCGCATTGAGCGTCGTCTGGCCTTCGTAGCGATAAGCGATCTCGCCCCGGTCAATCGCGATCGACTGGTATCGGCCCCGGGTATTCACTGCTGCGTCAACTGCCTGCGTGCGGTAACCCAGTGACGCCCCGGCAACGATCTGTGGCGACAGAGAAAGTTGCTGCGCAGCGGCGATAATTTCGCGGTTCTTATCGCTGAGGTGCGAGAGGTCGAGCGAAGTCGAGGCGATCAACTGAACGCTCGTGGTTTCGTTCAGCGGCCGCGAAGCTTTCACAGCGCCGCTGAGGCGCTGTTCGCTGCGCCGCACAGCTTCAATGGGCAGGTTCTGCACACCAGGCACTCCGCGCTCACTGTGATAAAGATCGGCGAGCCCTGCGATCTGCCATTTGCCCTGCGCCAGAGCACCGAACCCGGTGTAACCGACGCGGGTGAAGTCTTCGTTCTTGCGCGTCAGAGCGCGGTCGTCGGCTGTGTTCTCGACAGTCCCGTTATTCGAAATGTAGCTATAACGGTTGCGGCTCTGCTCGAAAGAGAAAAAATTGAGCGAACCACCACTTTGGCGCGCCGCTGCAATTGAAGTGCCGAGCAGCGAATTCTGTGAAACCTGTGTAAGATAGCGCGGCGCTTCGCCTTCTGGTTTTGTCAGACGAAAATTGAGAGCTCCGCCAATATTGGCACCCGGCAGGTGCGACGGCACGAATGATGGATAAATTTCAACCGAATCAAAAAGCGGCAGCGGCAGACTCTCGAGATTGGGCGGCGTAGTGAGCGGCCGCGGTAACGGAATACCTTCGATGAAATATTCTACCTGATCGGGGCTCATACCGCGAATCGCCAGCACACTCTGCGTGCCCGGCGCCCCTGCGCGGTTCACCTGCACGCCTGTCTGCTTTTGCAGAATATCTGATACGCGCTCAGAGAGCGGCGACTCGGGCGCATTCGCGAGGGGTATTTCGCGGTAACTGCCGGCTGCGCGCACGTCCGGTGAGGATATCAAACGAATTGGTTTTGTTCGCCGCAACTTCGACTGGTACTCAGCCGTTTCGCCGCTTTCGGCCGCATGCAGATAGCTTTGGCCGATCATAGCGAACAGCAGACTAGATATCTGAAGGCGCTTATTCAACGGAGCGCGCAACAACACCGTCGATGTCAGGGCCAGATGAAATTGCATCGGCCACGTATGCGGCTCCCGTATCGGGGTTTATCCGCCGGGCTGCCGAAACGAGCCTGAGGTAGCGAAAACCGTTGGTGCGCAGCTCGTCTCTCAGAGTCGTGTTGCAGCCGATTGTATGCACATTGCTGTCAGAGAGATTGTCGAGATCGAAAAGATCGCCACCACCGATGTCGCCCTCACCGTCGGCTGTTGCGTCGGTAAAAAGTTCGGCGGCATTGAAATTCGTCGCCGCATTGGCGATATTGTAGACGACGGGTGACTTACCCGCAAAACGCAGCCAATGCGCCGCGTCGTTCGAATACGTTGTTTCAGGTGCATTTGCATAATCTGGTGCAAAACCGCAATAGCTCACATTATCGTTGCTCACCTCAACAAATAACGGCTCCATGAAGCGACCGGGGCCCGGTGTGGCGTTGAAGGCATTTTCATAGACGGCAATGTCAGCCCCGGCAACATTCTTGACTTTTTTGCCCGCCCATGCGAGCACCACATGAGTTGTCGTGCCGGTGTTCTCGAGCGAATAGACATCGAGACCGCCTGCTGTGAGGCCGCTGCCACGCACCCCGTTCAGCATCATATTTGTATTGCCAAACCCTGTGCCCGTGCTGCCGGGCGCTTCAACGATCTGGTCTGCAAGATAGACGCCAGGTTTGGCTGCGCTTGCGACAACTGCATTGCCTGTGCCGTTGCCATCTGTGGTGTCTTCTTTGCCAATCTGCGCGCAATGCGCAGTCAAGACGCTGAGGGCTGCGCCCCATAGAAAAAGTGGAATTCGATTCTGCATTTGCTGCTCCTGCCGGTTATATTGATAACCGCGCCGTTCGTGTGAACAAACGGCTTAGAGCCCGCTGGCTTCTGAAATGGAAAAAATTTCTCAAAAGCTTTTCGCTCAGCATACCCGTTTCCGCGGGGTAAACAAGCAAGAGTTCCAGACTCAGGGTGTCGCGTCGAGACTTGAAACGTCTCTTTGGCGACACCCAACACTGTTGCGGGTCAGCGCCGGATTCTCACCGGACTTCCTCTTTTTCGCGATTCGTAACTTACGCTTCGCGTAAGTTACGAATCGCTGAATTGACAGGCCGTCAATCAATCATCAGGACTATTTTGCCGGTTGAAGCCCTGCTTTCGAGCAGGCTATGCGCTTCGCCAATCTGGTGCCATGACATCTGGCGTGAGACGACGGCCTTGATTTTTTCTGCTGCAAACATTTCCATTATCTGTTGCATTTCGTATTGCAGCAAGTCAGGGTTTTCTTTGGCGACTCGCAGCATATTCACCCCGTAAAAACCCTTGCTGTTCAGCATCAGATCGATCATCGACAGCGTCAGCATGCTCACAACCTGCGGCAGAAGCCCCGGCAGCTTAAAGAGGTTGCGCTCTGAAAAGGCAGCGGCGCCGTAGGCAACCACCCGCCCATGGGGCCTTAAGAGATTGAGATCCTTCTTGAAATACGCGCCCCCTACAGAGTCGAGCACCACGTCGAGAGCGGCCGGGCCGGCGATGCGCTTCACTTCGCGCTCAAAATCTGTCTGTTGGTAATTAATGGGATAATCAACGCCGAATTCTTGCAACAGATCGAGCTTCTTTTGAGAGCCGGCTGTGGCAAAAACTGTACAACCGCGGTTCTTTGCCATCTGAATAGCCGCGAGGCCAACACCACCTGCCCCCGCATGAATGAGCACTTTCGCGCCCGGCCGCAGCGTACCGGTTTCGAAGAGCGAATGGTAAGCCGTGGCGAAATTCACCGGAATCGATGCTGCGTCGGCGAAACTCAGGTATGCCGGCTTTTTGACAACGGCACGTTCTTCAGCCACGGCGAATTCTGCATACCCATTAAACAGCGTGAACGCAATAACTTCATCACCCACCCGAAAGCCCTTCACGTTCTTGCCCGTCGCAGCAACGACACCAGAAACTTCGTAGCCCGGTACAAACGGAAAACGCGGAGCATCGTTATATTGACCCTTACGCGCGACGATGTCTGCGAAGTTGAGGCCAAAGGCCTTAACCTGAA
>JAKQXK010000063.1 GCA_029561505.1 Spirochaetota bacterium
TAGATGATCACGAGGGCATAGACTCCCATAAAAAACTCAAGAAACGGTGTTTTATCGAGCTTCACGTGCGCCGCATATTTCATGCGCTCGGCCACTTTGTCTTTCTGGCCTTCGATGCGCAGTTTCGGTGTGCGAATAAATGCGGATTTTTTACCCGTAAGGGCCTGCCATACAGCTCGCGTATTTGAGACCGCGATACCGGTACCAATCATCGTCAGAATCGGCATCCACGCGAGGCGGTTTGCCCAGCGGTTATAAAGAACCTTTTGTGAAACCAGGTACATGGCGATCGGGCCAAAAGTACCGAGAGAGAAGAATACCGCTGAGATACCGATGACTGCGTCTGAAATATTGCCAAGACGTTCGCTGAAATAGAGCACCGGCAGCGTCGCCAGAATATTGATCACCATCAGCGGGTGCACCATGTAGTTTGTCAGGTGCGTGAGCGCTTCGAGTTTTACCGGCCAGCTAAGGTCGGTGCGAAAGATTGTCGGCGCGAGTTTGACGGTTGTCTGAATAGAACCCTTGCACCAGCGAAACTGCTGCGACTTATAGGCAGTTACCGTCGCGGGCAACTCTGCGGGGTTCACAACGTCGACGATGTACTTGAAGCGCCAGCCTTTGAGCTCGGCGCGGTATGACAGGTCAAAGTCTTCAGTCAGCGTATCGGCAGACCAGTTGCCCGCGTCGTAGATGCAGGTTTTTCGCCAGATACCTGCGGTGCCGTTGAAGTTCATCCACAGGCCTGAGCCGCCGCGCGCAATCTGTTCGATAGTGAAGTGGCCGTCTATACCCAGGCTCTGGCCTTTGGTCAGAATGCTGTAGTCAGCGTTGATATGACCCCAACGCGTCTGAACCATGCCAATATCTTCTGATTCGTAGAAGTAGGGGACTGTCTTTTCGAGAAAGTCTTCAGCAGGTAAGAAATCCGCATCGAAGATGGCAACAAATTCGCCTTTCGCCACTTCTTGCGCTTCTTTCAGGGCGCCCGCTTTGTGGCCCTGGCGGTTCACGCGGTGAATAAGTTTGATATCGAAACCTTTCTTTTTATAGGCAGCAACCTTTTTGCGCACTAGGTCAGTCGTTTCGTCGGTTGAATCGTCGAGTACCTGCACCTCGAGTTTGTTCTTGGGATAGTTCACCTTCATCGTCGTGTCGATGAGGCGTTCGGCAACATAGTATTCGTTGAACATCGGCAACTGAATTGTGACTTTTGGCCACACCTTCATCTTCGCCTTCAGCTGTTCGAGCCGCGCGGGGTCGGTTTCGCAGTTTTTGCGGTATTTAAAGAACAGCCGCACCATGACAAAGCAGTGTATGCCATAATAGAACAGCACGATGATGTCCAGAATGTAGATGATGAGGCTGATGACAAACAGAGCGTCCATGGATGGTGCAATGTGCAAAAATGAGACACTCCGTCAATTCATTGGCCTGAGAAGTTGCCGCCATCATAGGATTTTATTACTATGAAATATGCGCATAAAATTGGCACTGTTTTTCAGCCTCGGTGCAGCGGCGCTCTTTATACTCGTCTTCACGTCGAGCTCGAACGCGGCGCAGGTGCACCTCAAGCTGCATGAGTTCGAAGCCGAGATGGCGAAGCCAGGCGGTGAGAAGATACTGCGCCGCAACCTGACGCTTTACGGAAAAGTCAAAGAAGGCAGCATTGAGCGCGAGGGCGTTCGGGCGCGCTTTGTTCTGCTCGATGGCGGTCGTGAACTCGTCGTTCAGCATTCAGGCAAGACGCTGTTGCCCGATACCTTTCAAGATGGTGCGGATGCAGGAGTCGAGGGCACTTATGATGCACAGCAAAAAGTTTTCACCTCTCACAAGGTTATGGCCAAGTGCGCTTCGCGCTATGAAGCCGCGGGCGGCGAGAAAGCAAAAACATACTAAAAACCCGTTTTCCCTTCTCCCTTTTGACCCGATAATCGGGTATGATCGAAGCTCCGCATAGACGGCTAAAGACCCTGGTTGCCGTCGGCATTCTCGCCGGGCTGGTGGTCGCGACCTATCTGACCCTCAACTCAAGGTCGTCTTTCGAAGCCTTCGACCCCGCGGGCATTCGCGACGAGCGTGAAGTCAAGATCGAATCGCTGCTGGGGCTATTGCGCCTGGACGCAAAAGATTACAAGACGCATGCCGAACTCGCAAAACTGTATTTTGAGCTGCAGAAATATAGCGAAGCCGAAAAGCACGCGCTCGCAGCCATAGATCTGGGCAAAGAACAGAATGCACCCGCAGCGTTCATGGCCGAACAGTATCTTTTGTTATCCAAAATCTATCAGGCGATGGGCACCCCCGAAGCGCTCGAAAAATCATTACGCTACGCCGAACTCGCAGCGGGGGCAGACCCCGGCAAAACCGCGCCGCTGAAGCGTAAAGGGCAGGTCTTTGAAGCGCAGAAAAAAGGCGATAAGGCCCGGCTCGAATATCTCAAGGCTTTGAAGCTCGATGAAAAAGATCCCGAGACGTATGCGCTCATTGCCAATCAGGATTTCAAGAAGGGTAAGAAAAAATCAGCCATCGAATGGCTCAAGATGGGCGTGCGGCGCAACCCGACGAGCGCCACCGCATTTAGAAATTTGGCGCGGGGTTACAGGCGCATCGGCGATTTAGAAAAAGCCAAAGAAGCATATGAGCGCGCGCTCGCGCTCGACCCGAAAAATGGCCAGCTGCGTTTTGAATACGCGCGCCTGCTCAGAAAAATGGGCGATGAAAAAGGTTATCTCGCCGAACTGAAGCGTGCGCATGCCGACGCACCGAACGACGCGCGTATTCTTGCCGCGCTCGGCGACGCAGAACTGGCCGCGGGCAATAAACTCAAGGCGCTCGAACTCTATCGCGAGGCCCTGAAGCGCGACGGCACGAACGCAGCGCTGCGCTCGCGCTATACCGCGCTCTACAATGAACTCAAAGCTGCGCAAAACAAATCGGCGGCTGCAAACGCCAACACCTCGGGTGCGGGCGGCTCTGCCGGTGGTGGCGATGGCAAGGGCACCGAAGCCAATAGCGGTAACAACGCTGGCGCGGGCTCTGGCACAAACGCTGCTGCTTCATCTGCAGGCAGTGACACGAATTCAGGTGCGGCCGGCAAAGGTGAAAATGCGAACGCAGATGCGCTCGACAATGGTGCCGCTGACAAGAACGGCAAAAAGCCTGCTGATGGTAATGCCGCTGGCGCGATAGAAGCCGGCAAAAAAGCGTTTGCGGAAAAAGAATATGGCGCAGCCGAAGCGCAGTTTCGCAAAGCGCTCGAGAAAGAGCCCGGTAATGCCGACGCGCGCTATTTTCTCGGCCGCGCGCTCGAAGCGCAGGGCAAAAATGAGGCTGCGATCAGCGAATACCGACGCCTGCTTGCGCAAGAGCCGGCGCATGCCAAGGGCAACTATTACCTGGGGCGACTTTTATATCAGGCGCAGAAATATGCCGAGGCTGAGCGTCATTTTGCAACCTCTGTGAAGGCTGACGGGCAGTTCGCGCCCGCCCGCTATTCACTGGGCCTTGCACAAGAAAAACAGGGCAAGGTCAGCGAGGCGCTGGCGTCTTACCAGGCGGCGAGTGCAGCCGACCCGAAGCTGACGCAGGCCGAATTTAACCGTGCAATTATTCTGAAGAAAAAGGGGCAGTACGACGAGGCGCTCGCTGCTTTGAAAAAAGGCGGCAATGGCAGCGATGTGGATTATCAACGCGGCGAAATTCTGCTTAAGCAGAAAAAATACGCTGAGTCGAAAGAAGCGTTTCAGCGGGTTCTGAAAGAAAAACCCCAGCATTACGAGGCGGCGTTTAATCTTGCGCTTTCGTACCACAAGCTCGGCGACCCGGCGGGCGCTGATCAGGTACTCTCAAAAGTCATTCGCGAAGATTCACCCGCCGACCTTCACTATACGTATGGAAAACTTCTCGAAGAAAGCGGTGAACTTGCGGGGGCTGAAAAACAATACCGGGCATCGGTTCAGAAAAATGCCCGCTATTTCAAAGGCTGGCTGAACCTCGGTCGCGTTTCAGCGCAGGCGCAAAAATACGACCAGGCAGAAATGGCTTACCGTA
>JAKQXK010000065.1 GCA_029561505.1 Spirochaetota bacterium
ACTCACCCAAAGGCTACCGCGCATGGATTGACAAGCATCCGCTGGGCCCGAATGTCGCGAGTTTTATCGGCCACAGCGACCTGCGCGCAAAGGCGATGGGGCTTCAGCGTTCGGTGTCGGGTGCAAAGCCCACCGCCGCCGAGCAGGCTGAAATGGAGAAGCTGCTCACCGAAGCGCTCGATTGCGGCTTTCTGGGTATGAGCTGCATGACCAACCCGTGGGATAGACTCGACGGCGACCGCGAATGGTCGAAACCGCTGCCGAGTTATTTTGCGCGCCGCTCTGAAACGAAACCGCTCTTCGCGATTCTGCGCCGCCGCCAGCGCATTCACCAGTCGGCGCCGAACCTGATCACGCGCGTCAACGTGCTCGGCATGGTGCTTGCGGGCGCGGGCATCGGCCGCAAAGCGCTGCGCACCACGCTCATCACCATGATGGACCTCAAAGCCGACGCGTACGTGCTGAACCTAACGCGAGTGCTCGCATGGTTTGCGAACAAAATTCTGCGCGGCAATTTTCGCTGGCAGTCGCCGCCCGTGCCATTCGACCTCTATTATGATGGTTGGGATTCAGTGCTGTTCGAAGAGTTCAGGGCAGGGCAAAAAATTCGCGACGCGGCAAAAGATGCGGGCCTTCGCCAAAAGCTTCTCGAAGATGAGGATTTCAGAGCGAAATTCAAGAAAGACCTCACTCGCAAATTTGCGCCCAAGGTCTGGCACAGAGATCTCGCTGACACAGTGATTCTCGGCTGCCCCGACAAGTCGGTGGTCGGTAAAAGTTTTGCGGCCGTCGCGAAAGAGCGGGGCGTCGACCCGATCGAACTTTTTCTCGACATGCTGCTTACTTATGATCGAGATATTCGCTGGCACACTTGCCTCGCAAACCACCGTCCCGAAAAACTCGCCGAGATTATGCAGAGCGAAGCCACACTCATGAGCTTTGCTGATTCGGGTGCGCACTTACGCAATATGGCGTTCTATAACTTTCCGATGCGCATGCTCAAAAGTGTTCGAGATGCGGATTTATCAGGTAAACCGATCATGCCGGTTGAAAAAGCCGTCTGGCGCCTTTCTGGCGAACTCGCCGCCTGGTTCGGTCTTGACGCTGGCGTTATTAAAGAAGGCAAGCAAGCAGATGTTGTGGTGATTGACCCGAAAAAACTCGACAAGTCTGTTGAACAGGTGCATCTGCAGCAATGGGGCAAGGGCTTCAAATTTGATCGGCTCGTCAACGGCGGCAGCGCGGCGCGCCATGTGTTGATCGCAGGTAATATCGCAGTTGCCAACGGCAAGCCACAACCCGCGCTCGGCAAGAAACGCATGGGCCGGTTTTTGGAGAGTGTATTCTGAATTCAAAACGACGGCAATTGGGCGTGTCTTCGGCTCATATGTCATTCCCGCGAAAGCGGGAATCTGGTTGCCGCACGAATGATTATAGATGCCCGGTTTCGCGGGCATGACGTAGAGGGTAGGTTTGGTTTGCGATGAGGTCGCAATGTTCCTTGAAAGCCATGCAAATTTTCTTGACGACGCCTTGAGATATTATTAAGGTATTACCAAAGGTGATACCATGCATGCACTGTCATTGAAGCTTGAAGAGAAAATTCATGAAGAGGCCGAACGTATAGTCAAACGCCGCAAGATCTCGCGCAATGCCTATATCAATGAGGCAGTGAAGGCTTACAATGCGCTGCAGCGCCGGCGCGACCTCAGAGAGCAGCTCGCCGTTGAATCGAAGCTCGTCGCCGCCGATTCATTGGCAATGCTCAAAGAACTTGAAATGATTGTTGATTTGCATGAGGCTTGAAAAATTCGGCATTTATATTGCAGATTTAAATCCACGTTACGGAACAGAGCCTGGAAAGAAGCGGCCGGTTGTTGTTGTGCAGACTGACCTGCTGAACGGGGTACATCCTAGCACCATCATCTGCCCGATTTCGACAAAGGTCGCGCCTAAAGCAGAAATTCTACGTGTGCATATCGACCTGAAGCCTGCAGGCTTGAAGCGTGCTTCAGACATTCTCGTCGACCAGATGCGCTCGATTGATAATCGCCGTTTCGTCGAGCAACGCGGTGTGCTTTCCGCGAAGAACCAGCGTCAACTGCTCGAGTCGTTGAAGATTCTTGTGCTGGAATAGGGGGGTACTAAACTCAATTGACAATGATTCTCAATTAGCTTGACGCTGCGTCAGTAAACGCCGGCTGAAAGCATGGTCGATTATCTACTCGCAGGGGGCGTCGTTGCAATCGCAGCCGCTTACCTCGTGTTCAACTATGTATCCCACCGGCGCAATGCGGCTTGCGCAAAATGTGGCGATGCGCACCAGCACCCTTGATGAAAAGCATGTCGAAAAAGCAGAGTGTTGTTGCGCCGCGCTATCTCACTGAGCTCAGCCCAGGTGAGGGTGGTATCGTGGCAGCGACGCCGACGGCAAACGAACGCCTGGCAGAAATTGGTCTCGTCAAAGGCGAATATGTGCAGCTGGTGAAACATGCCCCGTTCGGTGACCCGGTAATTATTCAGGTGCTCGACGCGCCGATTATCGTCAGGCGCGCCGATTTGGCTGGAATCACGGTTACATAATGCTGCGCGCACAATCAAAAAAGAAAAAGTCAGCTCAGAGTCATCAACCGCAGGTTGTCGCATCACCGTCGCCGGCAGCAGAATTTCGTGTGGCGCTGATCGGCAACCCGAACGCCGGCAAAACCACGATCTTTAACGCGCTCTGCGGCGCCCGGCAGCACACGGGCAACTATGCAGGCGTGACCGTCGAAAAAAAAACCGGCGCAATCAAATATCACGACCGCATCGAGGTGATCGACTTACCCGGCACGTATAGCCTGAAACCCAAATCGGCCGACGAAGAAATCACGTCTCGCGTCTTACACGGCGAAGCTGGCGGTGAGCCCAGGCCCGATCTCGCGGTAGTAGTGCTCGATGCTGGCAACCTCAAACGCTCGCTCTACCTCTGCCTGCAGGTTCAAGAAACCGGCGTGCCAGCCATCGGCGTTCTCACGATGAGCGACGTCGCGAAAAGGCGGGGTTACGCCATCGACGTTGCCGCGCTCGAAAAAACACTGGGCATTCGCGTCGTCGAAGTGACGCAAGCTACGAAGCAGCACATTGCTGCGCTGGTAGAGGTGATTGTAGAACGCGCCGTAGGGGTAGGTTTAAACCTACCCCTACGGCGCGAAAAATCAAACATCGACGAAACCTACGCAGCAATTGATAAGATACTGCGCAAAGCAGTGCAGAAGATAGAAACGAAACAATCCATCACAAAAAAAATAGATGCTGTGCTGACGCACCGCGTTTTCGGTTTGCTCGCCTTCACTCTGATTATCGGCGCGATGTTCTTCAGCATCTATGCCGGTGCCAAACCCGTCATGGACGCCATAGACGGATTGATGAAACTCATGGGGCAGGCCGCGCGCACGGGTCTGCACGGTTATCCCGTAACTGCATCGCTCATCGCCGACGGTGTCATTGCCGGTGCAGGTTCTGTGCTCGTGTTCGTGCCGCAAATCATGATTCTGTTTCTTTTCATTGCCATTCTTGAAGAGACAGGTTACCTCGCACGCGCTGCCTTTTTATCTGATAAACTGCTCGGCTGGACAGGGCTCAACGGTCGTGCCTTTATTCCGCTGCTGTCGAGTTTTGCATGTGCGGTGCCGGGTATTCTTTCGGCGCGCGTCATGCCGACTGACCGCGCGCGCATGGCGACGATTCTGATTGCGCCTTTGATGTCGTGTTCGGCGCGTCTGCCGGTATACGTGCTTTTTATCGGAGCGTTTATCGAGCCGCGCTTTGGGGCGTTGTGGGCTGCAGTGGCACTCTTCGCCATGCACCTCGTGGGTATCAGCATCGCGATGCCGCTTGCGTGGTTACTGAATCGCCATGTACTCAGAAAAACCAGCTCGAGTCCGTTTATTCTCGAGCTACCCGAATACCATTTGCCGCATTTGCAAAATGTCTGGCGGCGCGTATACGATGCGGCGATGAACTTCTTGAAGCGCGTCGGCGGTATCATCTTTGCGCTCTCGATTGTGATCTGGGCGCTCGCGTACTTTCCTCACAGCCAGAAACTGACGAATCTCACGACGATGCAGTTTGCGATCGAGAAGGGTATCAAGGTCACGCATCTGCCGACGCATATTGCGAACCTAAAGGCTGACGAGCGCAAGACATTCGAAGAAGAGCTGCAGACCAGACTGCAGTCGGTGCATTTGCGCGACAGTTATCTCGGCCGTTTTGGCATTGCCGTCGAACCGTTCTTTCGCCCGCTCGGCTTCGACTGGAAAATTTCGGTCGCGGTGCTGGCGGCTTTTCCTGCGCGTGAGGTATTTGTTTCGACGCTCGGCATCATCTTCAGCGTCAACGACGCCGATGAATCGCCCGAGGTGCTCGGTAAGCAGCTCATGGCCGAGAAGAAAGCCGATGGCAAGCCGGCATACGATGCCCTGCTGGCCATTTCAGTTATGATCTTCTTCGCACTGTGCGCGCAGTGCATGAGCACGCTCGCGACGATTCGCCGCGAACTCGACAGTACCCTATGGGCGGTCACGGTGTTTGTGGTGATGACTAGCCTTGCCTATGCCGCGTCGTATACTGTGTACCAGACGGGGCGGTGGATTGGGTGACCATTTGGGTTGACAGCCAACATTGCCTGGCGTGAATAACGTATGGACAAGCAAGCCTTGGT
>JAKQXK010000067.1 GCA_029561505.1 Spirochaetota bacterium
CTCGCGCCTCATCGGAAAAGTTGGCACAGAAAAGCACGACGATGCCCGTCTCGAAGTTTTTCGGTTTATATCTGAGCATACCGGCGAAAGTAAATTGCCCCTGACAGAATCACTCGCGACGTATTCGAGCACGACGATACGCGAAATCATGACGCCGATGAGCGAACTGTTCTCTTTGCCGGCAGGCGCAACGCTGGCCGAATGTGCAGAGGCGCTCGAACGGAGCTCTTATTCGCGCTACCCAGTCTACGAGACGATACCCGCAGAGATTACGGGTTATATCGACCTGCGCGATCTGCTCGACAAGACCGGCAGCATGCGCGTCAAACAGGTAATGCGGCCGGCCCACTTTTTCCCTTATTCGCTGAAAGTCGAGCAGTTGCACTCTGAGATGCGCCAACTCGGCGAAGCGATGGTGTTCGTGGTGAACGAATATGGCCTCATTCTCGGCATGGTAACCGAAGAGAATCTCGCCGAAGAACTTGTCGGCGACATTTTCAGCCACGACCAGAAACTCGAAACGCATTACATGGAAGCGGCAGAGTTGGGTGGTTTTACCGTGGACTGCCTCATGGATATCGACGATTTCAGCAAGGCCTTCAATGCCTCGATCAACAAAGAGAATTTTGAAACGCTCGCAGGTTATCTGCTCTCTGCCTGCGGCCGAATTCCGTTAAAAGGAGAGGAGCTCGATCTCTCACCCGGCAAGTTCACGATTCTTGAAGCCTCGCGCCGTGCCGTTCGGCGCGTGCACTTTAAACCCAGGCGAAACCTCGCGCGCCTCTAGCAGAATCTGGCTTTTATAAGGCCCGGATTTGTCTTGCGTTCACGAAGCGGCGAGGTTCTTCTCACGCAAGAACTCCGATACCCAGACCATAATTTCGTCAGAGTGTTCAAGAATCGCGTTATGTGTACCGGCGGGTATCGAGAAGTACCACGACGAGGCGACTGCCTGGTGCACACGCTCTGAATGCTGCGGCAGCGCGAAGAGGTCGGCCTCGCCCGAAATGATCAGGCAAGGGGCTTTGATACGATCAAACTGGCCATCGTTCGTATGGTGGTGAATCGCGTGCGACATGTGCAGTATATATTCGAAGTCGAGGTCGGCGAGCTGATCTAGAAACGGGCGCAACTCGGCTTCATTGACGCGTTCGGGGTTCAGCAGCGTGCCCTTGCCGAGGGCGACCCGCAGAGCGAACGGCAGCCGGTGCGCAGTGCGCCAGGTTCGTTTGAGAATCGGTTTTAAGAAGGGAAACGCGTGGTATGTCGCGTTCAGCATCGGTGCAAATATTTTCATATTCAAGAATGAATCGAAAATGTTACCGTAGATGCCCAAAAGCAGCACGAGACCGGTGACGCGCGAATTGTCGCGGTAGTTCCATTCGACCGCAAGCTGGCAGCCCTTGCTGTAACCAAACAGCAACACCGGAATCTTGCCGATGTGCGCGTGCAGCGCATCGATGTCGTCGAGAACAGCGTCTATCGAAACGACCTCGTGCCGCTCGCGAAAAGCGAGGCCCTGGCCGCGGTAGTCAAACGTTACGATGCGGTAGTCGGCAGCGAGCGCGGCGACCACCTTGGCGATGTTATGCTGGTTACAGGTGAAGCCGTTCAGAAACAGAATCGTGCGTTCGGCCGCGGGGTTACCGTATTCAAACCAGGGCAGCTTTGCACCGTCTTTGGTCTCAA
Source organism: Spirochaetota bacterium (assembly GCA_029561505.1). GTDB lineage: Bacteria > Spirochaetota > Leptospiria > Turneriellales > Turneriellaceae > Turneriella. The sequence goes on from JAKQXK010000067.1 coordinate 1,690, forward strand.
AATGGCCCTTTGGTTCAGGATAACGCTCGAAGCTGTACATCAAGTGTGTCTGTAGCGTAAAATCGGCCCGTCAAGAAATACTTGAAGGTGCCTCTCGACCTTTTTTTCTGCACGCCACAGGTATGCGCATTCCAGATCTGCTCAAACGCAAGCTTCTTCTGGCTTCGGTGATTTTTGTCGCCGTGATGCCGATTCTGGCTTCGGCGCTCTTTATCACGTACCGGTCATTTCAGCAGGCAAAACTCGATGCCGTCGACCGCGCCAAATCATTACTCTCTCACATCTCTGAGAAACAAGACGAATTGATCGCACAGACCCTGCAGTCGATGCGCATTCTCGTGCTGCTGCCTGAGGTTCGCAGCGCGGGCAAGACCTGCCCGGCGTTCATGTCACGTTTTATCACGAGCAATCCTCTTTACGACAATGCAGGGGTGGTGTCACCGAGAGGAGACATAGTCTGCTCGGGACTCGCACCCAAAGGCAAGATAAACGTCAGCGAACGCGAATGGTTCAGGCTGATCGTCAAAACACGCTCGCCGCAGATTGGTGGTCTGCAATTCGGCAAAATCAGCGGCAAACCCGGTATTATCGCCGCGATGCCGATTATTGGGGCAGACGGTGAGCTTTCATCTGTGCTCTACCTCTCAATCAGCGTCGAATGGCTCGAAGATGTGTTCGCCGAATATACGCTACCCGAAAAATCGGTCATCACAGCGCTCGACACTAACGGCGTCGTGCTCTTTCAGCACCCGCTTAAACTCGATAACGAACCCTCGCTCATGGGTAAACCATACCCCAACGAAAAAATCTGGAAGCACATCAAGAACGCAGGCGAAACGATTGCCCCGGCGCGCGTGCTCGAAGCTGGCAAGAAGCACGTCTACACCTTTCAGCGTATCGAATCAGAAGACCGGGCGGCGATGTACATCTCGCTGCGCTTTCTCGAATCGGCGATTTACCGTG
>JAKQXK010000011.1 GCA_029561505.1 Spirochaetota bacterium
AGATTGTCGCCGGTACACGGCGTCTGGCCCTCATGAACCTGTTTCTGCACAATATTGGTGATATTGATGGGGAGAGCTGCATTTCTGCCAATGACTCACTGATCGCTGGTAGCCCGGAACTCTACGACTATGTGTTGGCAAACCCACCATTCGGCAAAAAGAGCAGCATGACCTTCACCAATGAAGAAGGCGAGCAAGAGAAAGAAGACCTCACTTATAACCGGCAAGATTTTTGGGTGACCACCAGCAACAAACAGCTCAACTTCTTACAGCACATTCGCACAATGCTCAAAACAACGGGGCTCGCGGCGGTCGTGCTGCCCGACAACGTGCTCTTCGAAGGCGGCGCGGGCGAAACCGTGCGTAAGAAGATGCTCGAAACGACCGACCTGCACACGATTCTGCGCCTGCCGACAGGTATTTTCTATGCGAACGGCGTTAAAGCCAATGTGCTGTTCTTTGATGCAAAACCCGCGAGCAAAGAAGCCTGGACCAAAGAAGTGTGGGTATACGATTACCGCACTAATGTGCACCACACCCTGAAAAAAAATCCGCTCAAGCTTGAAGATCTCAAGGATTTCGTCACCTGTTACAATCCACAGAACCGGCATAAGCGCAAAGAGACATATAGCGAGAAAAATCCCGATGGACGCTGGCGCAAGTTCAGCTATGATGAGATTGTCGCGCGTGACAAGACTTCGCTCGATATCACATGGATAAAGGACCAGTCTCTGGCAGATCTCGACAACCTACCCGACCCGGACGTGATTGCTTCAGAGATTGTAGAGAATCTCGAAGCGGGCTTAGCAAGTTTTCGGGAAGTGCTCGCGGGGTTGGGCGCTCGCTAATTTTATTCGACAGAGTGCTGCCCAACAGCCGTCAAATATCAAGGAGACAAACTATGAAACCACTAATTCTTGCTATCACGCTTTGTGCCTCATTCGCTCTCGGCACCGCAGCTATCGGGGCCAAGCCGCCGACGCACGATGCCAACGGCGTTGAAACACCCAACCCCGACGCAAAAAAGAAGCCGGCCGGCGCTGAGTGCGCATCTTCAATCGAATGCCGACACCACCACCGTTGCCAGAAAGACGGTAATAAAAAGGTCTGCACGCCACTACCGTCTCATCTGATTCCGCCGACGTGAGTTTGCCTTCGGGCAGGCGTAATGGCTTCTGATCGGATGCAAGCCTGCGCGAGTGTAAAACAGCGAGCGACCGTAGAGGGTGCAGATTGTGCATTTAAGAGCCGCGTCTCACACCGCAGCTGATTAATTCTGGTAGCCGCCGCGCGCACCGACGACTTGGCCGCGACTGTGGCAGCCTCAACGCGCATTTTTGCCGGCCTTTTTTTTTGCATCAGCACCCCACTCTTCGCGGCAAATGAAATTGCGGTGATTGGTGAAACGGGTGAAACCATTGAATTCGGCACCGCGATCGTTGTCGAAGCGAAGTATAAAACAAATTTTACCGAGGGCAAACTGGTGCTGCCGGCTCAGAAGCCCGGCAAATACACCATTAAACTCACTGCACCGGGGCGCATCACGCTTGAAGAGCTGGTTTCACTGCCGCTGAAGAAGAAACTCACCCTTGTTATGCCGCTGCAGACGCGGCGCACGCAGAAAGTGCGGCTCATCACGCACGAAGAAAAGCACAACGTCAGCCGCCACCAGCTGCAGCAGCACGAGCTGAAGTCGGTGCCGGCGACTTTCGGCGATAATATCTCTGCGCTCGCGACGTTGCCGGGT
>JAKQXK010000076.1 GCA_029561505.1 Spirochaetota bacterium
ATGCCGCCCCGAGACCTGCAACTCCACTGCCTACAATCGCCAATGACTTCATCTTGAACCTGCCGTTTTGGCGCCCGTACCGCCGATTTTGATCTTAAGGTGCGGATATTTCTTATGCACCGAAACAACGAACTTATCAATTTCTTCGCGCGATTTGGGTATCGTTGCAGAAACATGCAGCTCTTCGTAGTCACCATGGCTGAGTTCTTCAAAAAGCCTGTCGAAAGGCAGCGCCCCGCAGAATTTACCACCAAGGCCCTGTGACGCCATAAGCACATAGTGCATCATCGCCCCCAGCTCGTGCTGATCACCGGGAAAAGCAATGAACAGCCGGTCGCCACCCTTCTTGCGAGTGAACCGCAGGGCCAGCTGCGACAGGTATCCCATAACCCAACGCGAAAAAGCATGCTCGGTAGCAACGGTGATGTACCCTGATTCCCACGCGCGCCCGACAAGAATTGTGTGCGGATGTATTTTCTTCTGAACCAACGACTCAGCTGAATGGGTCTGAAGGTACTCATCGTATTCGTGCGAAATAGAGCTGAAATTACCTTCGATGACCCTTTCAAGAAAATGGGTCTCGTCGCTGGTGTGGTTAGCCTGCGGGGCGATTTCGAGAAGTTTAGCCCTGCCCAGATGCATGATACCCGCAAGCTTATTGCCCTGCGCGAGTAATTTATTGATGCTCAGAACAACGCGATAGTCTTCTGAGGTATAATACAAATATCCGTTTTCACCGCGCTGCGGATTCAGAATCGAATAGCGTTCACGCCATTTGCGAATATTCGCAGCGGGCACGCTCGTCAGTTCGCTGAGTTTTTTGGCGGTAAGTCTCATGCCTTCTCAAACAGATAGTGACTCACATTCCATTCTTCGCCACCCCGGGTGCGAAAAAGTTCTGACACAGCGAGAAAGAAAACACGCCAGTAATTGACCCACCGAACGACGTTATTTTTACCGTAAACGGCTGCAAAGATTTTCTCGATTTCATTGCGGTGTTTATCCATGTTCTGCAGCCACTGCTCGCTGGTGAGGTGGTAGTGCGTACCTTTGAAGATGCGGTGCTGCTGTAGCCTGAAGCCTTTGGAAAAATAAGCGAACAAATGATTCGACGGCATAATACCGCCCGAAAAGAAATATCGCGACATCCAGTCGTCACCGGCCTTGTCTTCGAACAGATAAGGAAACATGCGGTGCGTAAAAATGTGAACAAACAGCATGCCCTTGGGCTTCAACCATGATCGCACGCGCGCAAATAGTTGATCATAGTTACGCATATGTTCGAACATTTCAACGGAGACCACCCTGTCGAACGACGCAGCCGGCTTGAAACGATTGACATCCGCCGTTATGATCTTAAGGTTCTTAATGCCGCGCCTTCGGGCTTCAGAATCGATATAGACCTTCTGGCTCGCCGAGTTTGATATGGCGGTAATGCGCGATTTTGGAAATTTTGCAGCCATGTAGAGAGAAAGCGAACCCCAGCCACAGCCGAGCTCGAGAATATTTTGTCCGTTGGCGAGCCTTGCCATCGCCACCGTTTCGGCGAGCATCAGGTCTTCGGCTTCGTCGAGCGATTCTTTGCCGGTGGGGTAATAGCAGCTGCTGTATTTTCGGTTCTTGCCGAGCACGAGAGCAAAAAACTCTGCCGGAATCTCATAATGCTGCTCGTTTGCCTTGTCAGTCAGAATCGCAATCTCAGATTTTCTGAGGGTCTCAACGAGCGCCATCGCTTTCGCCTGCGCGAGTTCGACGTTGCCGGCGCTAATCTCGCGCAGACGACGCCGGTTGAGCATGCGTATACCGCGGCGAATGATGAAGTCGGGCAACAGGCCCTTGGCGAGCAGAGCGTCTATCATTGTCCAATGAATTTAATAAACATTGGACAAAACGACAATTAAAAATGTGCTGCGGTTTTTCGGTAAAGCGTCAGAGTTTTGTGGCTGCGAGGCCGTTTAGCGCCCGGTCAAGTTGCCAGGTAATCTCCCTTATACGATCGGTGTGCCGGTTGGCGAGCAACACGATCGCCTGCTTTCTTGCGGTATTCAGCCAGTTCATGGTGTGGTAGCCGCTGAAATTGCCATCGTGGTAGGCAACGCTGCGTTCAGGGTAAACATACCAACCGTACGCGTACTGCGTCTTGCGCGCCTCGACCGATATCCGCGGCGTGAAAAGTTTCAGTTGCGCGCGCCGGCTGATGAGCTTCTCGTTCAGTAGTGCGAGATCAAATTTGGCAAGGTCGTCGACGGTGGTTGCAAGCCCGCCCGGCCCCTCGGTTGCATATGCATAACGAAAATGCTTGCCCTGGCCGTCGACCGCGGGTGCTGGCTGATCTTCGGCGCGCAGCGCAACCACATAAGCAGTACGCGACATTTCAAGTTTGTTGAAAATGTCGGATTGCAGCAGTTCTGAAATTGGCACCCCGGCGACTTTTGCCGCCATTTCTGCGACCAGAACGTAGTTTGAGTTCGCGTAGACGAATTTTGCGCCCGCCGTATGCAGTGGCTTTTTTTGCCCGGCGATCAGCCGCAGCGCATCTTCGTTGGTAAATGGTGGCACGGGTAGTCCAGAGCGATAATAGTCTTCAAGCCCTGAAGTATGCGCCAGCAGATGCTTCAACTTCACACCTTTCAACAGGTGTGCCAGGCCGGGAAAATGAGGCGCGACGGGCGCCTCATAAGAGAGTCTGCCCCGTGACTCAAGCAGTGCAGCGACGAGCGCTGTGATGGGCTTTGCGGCCGAAGCGAGGTAGATGCGGCTTTCGGGTGACAACGGCAATTTCGTTTCTGCATTTTCGCCCCAGGCACCGCGATAGATGATCTGACCGTCATCTATCACCAGCGCAGTACCTGTGAACTCTCCCTTTTTCGCATAACTGTTCAGAATATAACCAACACGCGCCGCTATTTCTGAACGGTCATATTTCTCGCTGAGGGCGAGGTCAGCCACCCGCCCCCGCAGTGCAGCCATAAATGATTCACCGGGGTCGTGCTTTTCGGTACGGTACGCGTTATCAGTTTCTTCCCATATCGGGGTATTTTCAAATCGCCTGTACTCAGAATGGCCAATGAGATACTTTATGGGAAACCGCTTCACGAGCCGCCTCACGATAAGTTCATTCGCCTCGAGCTGCGCTGTGGTGAGCGAGGTTTCGTCGTTGCCGACATTCTCAATGCCGATCGAATGCCGGTTCAGACCGATAACATGGCGCCCTATATGGTTTTCGGGCATTAGCCGGTAAATATCGCCCGCTTTGCCGACCAGAAAGTGCACGGCGATATTCGCGCCCCCGGCTTTTTTCAGCTGGCTACGGCCGTTTTCCATCTCTTCACGGTTCATATAGTCATATGAAACATCGAGTGTATCCATCGCCGTGTAGTGCGAGACAACCATGACCGGCAGCATCTCGAGCGAGTCTTGTTTCACGCCATAGCGCGATTCGACATATTGCAGAGTCTGCTGAACCCGCCATTCTGAAAACGAAATGGGTTTGTCTCGTATTCGGTCAGAAGTGCACGCGGCCACGTGCAGCAGCAAAAAACAGAGAATGCGCTTCACTTTTTTTCCAGCAGGTCTGAGACGGCAAGCAGCGCCGTGTCTTTGCCCGACACAAAATCTGCCGCGTTTTCAGCGATCACAATATCGGGCATAAGCCCCCGCGCTGGCTTCTGCCCGGCGACAACAGGGGCAAACGCTACGCGCACCAACGGAATTTCAAAGAGCAGCCCTGAAGCCGGCAGCTTATAGGTGAGCAGAATCTCGGCAGAGTGCCCGTCGCCCGGACTGCCGGTTTCTTCGCCCACGATTACCGCGTTGCTATTGCCGAGGCGCACCAGGCGGGCAAAATTTACGGCAGCAGAATACGTTGCCGGCCCGGTGAGAATATAAACTTTTTTAAACGCGTGCGCCTGCTGAACCGGAGTCAGTTCGAGAAACCGCGCCTCGGTCGAGCGCGTCTCGAAATAGCCATCAGTCATTTTATCTGCGAATGATTTCTGCAGGTGCTTTTCAGTATCTCGCAGCATAGCTTCTGTCGAGGCCATACCGTTAACCGCCTGTGCATATTGTTTGTAAGGCAGAATACGTGAGCGCGCGCTGCTGCGGCTGCGATCGGCTACGGGTTTTGTAATAAACCAGGTAGCCGCTGCTGCCGAGAACAGCATAACGCCACCGCGGTTGGTGCGCAGATCGATAATCAGGTTCTCAACGCCTTTCGCGCGTGACTCCTGATGCAAGAGGTTAAGGTGGTTATGCCAGCTCTCGATTGAATCAAGCTGGTTGCCCGTAGGCATAAAAGTATTGATGGCGAGATAAGCTGCTTTCAGCGACGGATTATACATCGTAAAAAGTGGCTGGCCATGCTGTGGCCTCAGCGTCGATTTTCTCGGCACAAAAGGTGATACCTCTGCGGTTTCTGTGTTCACCAGAATTTCTTTGAGTTTGTTGCCCGATTTTACCTGCAACTTCCATTCGGCTACCGGGCCATTGGCCATAAAATATACGAATGAAAAACCCTCGCCGATGCGGTAGTCGTTCCAGCGGCCAGCTTCGTCTTTGAGGCCTGCTGCGGCGTCGAGTCTCTCCAGAATCTGCGCTATGGGCTGGCCATTAACCTGCAACAGCTCGGCGCCCGGGCGTAATTCGAGATATTCACAATCAACAAATGCCCGGCCACCGATAAACTTCAGGGGAAAAGGGAAAAGTGCTGATTTGAGACCCAGCTCTTCAATCAGCTCTGGTGAGAAACCGAGTCCGGTATGGTCGACGTGCAGGCCGCGGTAATGCGCGAGCACCCGCAGCACAAATTCGCGTATGCTGATATGTTTTTTATCATCGAATAGAACGGGGGCCTCTGCTGTGCCAATATGCCTGAACGCAGTTGCGTGCGCCTCGGCAAAAATCTTATTCATAATTCTGAAATCGCTCTGCGCGGCCTGCGCGCTGATGCCACGACTGCGATCGCTATCGCCCGGGGTCGCGTAGACGAAAGCCAGCGATGCTGCGAATGCAAGCAGCCGTGCGGCGGTGCGGGTTGAACCCGAAACACCACGAACGACTGCGTGCATAGGCGCCACGTGTTATTTACCTTTAACCAGTTTTAGCGCGCGGTCTGCACGCCCTGCAAGAGAGATGAGTTTGCTCACAAGTTCTTTGCCCTGTGAATTCAGTTCTTCGCTGGTTTGTGGTTTTAAGGCGCTCATTGCCTTTTCAATTGAATCTTGCTCAGCGCGGATTGCTTTAATTTCTGAAGTTGCCCGGTTCGCGCGGTCTTTTGATGTTTTCACCTTGGTAATCTTTTCAACCGTTGAATCGATACCCTGCAGTTTGTACTTGATTTCGAGCACGATACC
>JAKQXK010000094.1 GCA_029561505.1 Spirochaetota bacterium
TTGCAACGATCAGATCGAGCAATTCACCCAGATCAGTCGTGGCAACCACCGAAATGCTGTCGCTGAGACCGTAAGCCAGCACCAGGCGGCCGGCGTGCACCAGCGAACCGCAGCTATACACGACGTTTGGCACATAACCCTCGCGATCGCGGCCTTCGGGAAAGATCAGAGGTTCTTTGAGAATGCCGATTATTTTTAGCGGGTCATCGAGATCGAGCAGCATCGCGCCAAGGCAATAGGTGCGCATGGGGCCGAGGCCATGCGTGATAACGAGCCAACCGCGATCGGTTTCAATCGGCGAACCGCAGTTGCCGGTTTTCACGAGTTCCCATGCGTATCTGGGGCCATGCAGAAACTGCGCGTCTTCCCAGTAGCGAATGTTGTCGGCATACATCAGAAACAGGTTTTCGTCATCTTGGCGCGAGATCATCGCATAACGCCCGTTGATTTTGCGGGGAAATAGCGCCAGGCCTTTGTTTTTGACCGCATCGCCGAAAAGTGCAAGCATGCGAAAAGACACAAAGTCTTCGGTCTGTATCAGGCGGGGCCTGATAAGACGGCCATTGTAGGCCGTATAAGTGGCAAAATATGTCGGGGCGGCACCGGGCTCATCGAATTTCACAAAGCGCGCATCTTCGATGCCGTTGCTCTCGATATCGAGCAGCGGAAAAATAATGCGCTCGTCAAGTCTAACCTCAGCGGGAAAACTGATCTCTGCCGTATCTTCTGTCGTGCTGATGACTGTAGGCAGACTCGCGTAGGGCGCCGCGGGCAAAGCGACGACCTTGCCGTCGGGTGAGACTGTAACACAGCGAAACTCAATCGAAGAGATATGACCTTCGCCGGTTGCACGTAAAGACATGACGAGCCTGATCGCACCCTCTTCCAGGTTTGATTGATCGGGATGCGGCACAATCGACGGATTAAAAAGCGCCGCAGATTCTGGTGCGTACTCGCCCGAAAACAACGCACCGATGAGCAGCAGGCGCTCACGCGAGACCTCAGCTACCTTAATGCGACGGGTTATCAATTCGAAATGCTTTTCGAGCAGCGATTCAAAATCGTAGTGGCGAAACGCAAAATCATTGCGGATATCGTGTAGTTCTGTTGTTACCTCAGCATCAGAAAGAGCCATAGCTCTCTGCACGATCGAAGACACCTGGCTGTCACTCGAAGGTATAAACGGGCGCAGAATTACCCTCGCCGCCGTAGGCGTTATGGTAAGGCGTCTTTCAAAAACTATTGGTTTCAATTTAAGCTCACCCAATTCGAAAATTCGTGTTCGACCAGATCGAGATCGGCCCTCGCAAGGTGAAACGCGAGGGTCGACTCTGCCCCCTGATTTTCGTTAAGCCTGTCGGCATGTAAACCGTCACGGCAACCACCGGTCGTTGCATCGTAGAGGCTGACGCCGAGATCGTTGCGCCCGATAAACCATTCGAAGGTACGCCGCGCGGTCTGCATCCAGTGTATCTCGTGCGTGACGCGGTAGGCAGACAAACAGGCCGCGACCATTGACCCCGCTTCGAGCGGCTGCTGGTCATAGATCGCCATTGCCTCGCCTTTTTTGTAAAAGCCATTGCTGCCAACTGGTCTGAAGCAGCCTTCTGGAGCCTTTTGTACCGCCACGAGCCATGCCAGCGATTCAAGACCGATGGTGAGCGCTTCAGAATCAGCGTTCTGCTGGCCGCTAGTGATGAGCGCCTGAGAAATGCGCGCGTTATCGTAA
>JAKQXK010000098.1 GCA_029561505.1 Spirochaetota bacterium
TGCCGGGCCGACACCAGAAACGGTCGCAATCCCCACGCACTGGAGTTCGACCTTTCTGTCGAACAAGACACTCTCAGAAGTGCGGATGTATTTGCGTGATGACAAATCGTTCGTGACTGAATTTACTCCCCACCCCGGGGCCGAAGGCCCCAAAGCGCACGCACATGGCGGATTTCTCGCGAGCATTCTCGACGAGACGATGGGCAGCGCGTGCTGGTACAATGGCCTGCCGGTGCTCGCGGCGAATCTTTCGGTGAAGTACCGGCGCTCGGTGCCGCTCGACGGGCATTACCTCTGCGAGGCGAAGATTGACCGGCTCGAAACCCGGCGTGCGATGGTGAATGCGCGCATCTACAAAGAAGACACACTCTATTGCGAGGCAACGGGCGTCTTCGTGCGTGTGCCAATTGAACTCTTAAAGCAGCAGCCCGACATGGCGCGCATGGTCGAGATTGTCGAATCGATTAAATCGGGCCGCAGCATACATGAACTCATCGAGCTCGACCGCGCGCGGCGAGCGGGTCGGCAGGCAGAGGCGGCGAACGCGCCGAATGATGACGCGTGGGGCGAATTGGCTGAGCGCGGGCAGAGGCTGGTGAGAGACATTCTTGCTCAGGCAGCCGGCGCATTTTCGAATCTGCTTAAATGAGTATTTACGAAATTGCTCCCGACCAAAACCAGAGAGAGGCCTGATCTCTCAGGCGCAAAGGCTGTTTCTGGACGTGACAATATGCCTAGGCTACTTCGCCGAACTGCTTGCCGCCACGGAGACATTCTCTGTTTACAATAGGACAATTTGGCGCAAGAACCTTGGATGAGCCGTTGAGATTCTTGCTCACCATGTTCGGCCCTTGCCCCACGACGATTGGCATCTTTGCATTTCGGGCGCGGACTTTAAGAAGCTGCGCAAGAATGAAATCCTGTTGCGTCAAGATGACATGGAGTTAAGCATGCATTTTCTTCTTGAGGGTTCTGTGCGTATCGCGCAGCCGTACATAATATTGAACTTTTTTTGACCTTATGAGCCACTTGTTCGTCTAAGGGGCAAAGGAGATCAAACAAAAATGGACATGAAGATTTTGGGCTATGTATTTGTGGCATTCACGGCGATGCATTGCGTGTCATCGGGAGTCTCAAGGCCGACCAGCCTCACGAACGTCGACCTCAAAGACAACAACTATCGCATTGTTGCGACCGGTATTTCAGGAGAAGCCTCTTCGGGATTGATTCTGGGTTTTGCGGCACCGCTGGGCATTACCTCTAGCTCGATTGGCGTGGCGCGGGTTTCCGGAGAACGCGATTTGCAAAAGTCAGCTCTCGCTGACCTGTGGAAAAATGCTGAAGCGGCGATCGGGCCGATAAAGGGAAAAAACTACGCGTTGATCAACGTGGCGAATGACGGCACGGCTGCAAACTGGCTGGGCCTTTACGCAACGCAGACGGTGGTGATTCGGGCAGATATTGTCGAATTTACGGGTTCTGGCAAGTAACAGACGGCATAAAGAGCCGGCCCGCCACGTCGAAAACCGGCAGGTCAGCGACTGAACGATCCATGGACAGACTGACGGGAAAGTTTCGAGGTAAGTCATAGATCAGGCGCAAGAAGGTGCCAAGCCCGTCTGCCCGAAGAACAGAAGGAATACCCGTAACAAGGCGCACAAACAAGTGATAGGTTAATTGTAGCCATGTCAAGTTCGAGCAGATATCAGGTGCCACGGACTTATTGTGAATCAGGCGCTGCTCGAACTCATTTTTATTCCGGTTCTGATCTTGTTAAATGGTATTTTCTCGCTCGCAGAGATGGCGGTCGTTTCTTCGCGAAAGGCGCGGCTGCAGGTTTTGGCCGACAAAGGCAAGGGCGGGGCTCGGCTGATTCTGCGCATACTCGAGAGGCCCGAGAACTTCTTTTCGACGATACAGATTGCCATCACATTGATATCGATTTTGACCGGGGTGTTGAGCGGTGCAGCAGCGGCCGAAGCGCTAGCGGGGCTGCTCAAGGTATGGTTTCCGCATTATGCACATCAAGCGGTCACGGCGGCGTTTGTTATCGTGGTTTTTCTTGTAACCTATTTTTCTGTGGTGCTGGGCGAACTGGTACCGAAGAGCCTCGCGATAAAATACCCCGAAGCTATCGCGGTTTTTCTCGCACGCCCTCTTGGGTTGGTCACTTTGATTTTTATTCCATTTTCAATCGTTCTCAGTTTTTCGGCCAGTATGCTGCTCTGGCTCTTTGGTGTGCGCCAACCGGTAAAGATGCGTGTGACTGAAGAAGAGATACGCATGATGATTCGCGAAGGTCATGAAACCGGCTCGGTCATGTCTTCAGAAAAGCACATGGTTGAAAACGTCTTCAACCTCGACGATATTCCCGTTGTGAATCTCATGACACCCAGGCCTGCGTTAGTCTGGCTCGACATCGGCGCCGAGATGCAGACGAATATCGAGACCATACGCAATTTCGGTCATTCATATTTTCCCGTGGCAGAGGGTGCGGCCGAAAAGATCATCGGCGTTTTGCCGGTGCGCCCACTTTTCGTCGATATGAGCCGCAACGCGCTGAAAGACCTGCGGCAATACCTGATCGAACCGCTTTTTATTCCCGAAACGATGAAGGCTGCAAAGTTGCTCGAGATTTTCAAGCAGACGAAAAAGCATTTCGCGATCGTCACTGATGAGTTTGGCGCCATTCAGGGCGTGGCGACGCTGCACGATATTTTAGAATCGATCGTTGGCGAACTGCCGCCGCTCGGCAGCGCGACAGAACAACGCGTGCGGTGCCGCGATGACGGCACCTTCGTACTCGACGGCACGCTGCCTTTGGTTGATTTTGAGACCACTTTCGGCTTTGCGTTGATCGACAATACGGGCGCACCGCTGCCATTTTCAACGGTCGCCGGGTTCGTTGCGGCAGAGTTGCAGAGTATTGTTGCCGAAGGCAAGAGCGTCGACATCGCGCAGGGCAGGCTCGAAATTCTCGACATGGATGGCCCGCGCGTCGATAAAGTTCTGTTTATTCCGCTGGCGTTACGGGGCTAGGGTTAGTTAAAGAATCGTTCTTTACAAGCCCCCAACCCACATTAAAGTTGCGGCCCGTGTCGCCGCGAATCGCCACTATTCTATTTCTGCTGACGGCGACCTTGGACGCAGAAGCTGCGCCACCCATCAACCTCGAGGGTGAATGGCAGGTGCGGCTCATAAGCTGTCTGCCCACTGAAAGCGAATGTCTTAAGAAACGCACCGACGAAACCCAAACAGTGCATGCGCCGATGAATTTGCACGAGAAGTTTCCATGGTTTTTCGGCGAGGCTGAATACACACGCACGTTCGACCATAAGGCTCGCAACAACAAAGAACAGCCAGAACCCGACGTGCTGATTCTGGGTTCGATTGGCTCAATCGATCAGACATATCTCAACGAAATATTCATACAACGCGAAGGCATTTTTGACGCAGGCGCGGTCGTTTCAGCCTGGAACAAAGTACGCGTGTACAACTTACCCACCGGAGCGCTGAAACCCGGTAAGAATATGCTGCGCATACGCGTCACCGTGCTCGATTTCAAGGCCGGCATGCACGCGGGGCCGCTGAAGCTGGGCCACGCACCCGAGCTTTTGCCCGCCGCCATTGGCTACCAGTACCTGCGCGAATACCTCTTCTTTGGCTCGCCTATTCTCACAATGGTGATGATTTTGGTTTTACTCATTACGGCAAAATACTGGCAGCGCGACGAAGGCAACCACTACCTCATTCTCGCCTCGGCGGGTTATCTGCTGCACGGCATGTATTTCATGCCCGTACCATTTTTCAGTGATCACCTGTTCTTTCTCAAGATGCAATGGATCGGGCGTATCGCTTCAATTGTTTTTACGACGACCTATTTTCTGAGCAATTTTCAGATTCGAACACCTTTCGTGCACATGGCCTGGATGGTGATCGGCGTTGCCTTGGCGGTACTGACCATCATCGCAGGCTCGCACAGTGAGTATTTTGCAACGATGCGTTGGCAGCAATGGGCATTTCTGGGGCACCTCGCATTTCCATACATTTACTGGAAACGTATGCAGACGAGTCCGCGCCGCGAGATCTACATGCAATATGTTGCGGTGGCCGCGGTCGTCGCAGCGCTCTACGTCAACGATGCGCTCGTGCTCGCGTATGCGATTGGCAGCGCCTGGCTCTACCACTACATGAGCATGCTCAACGTCATGAATTTTCTCAGCCACTATAGCTTTCATCTTTACCTGTGGCGGCACGAAGGCAAACTCGAAGGCCGGCGCGACGCCGAGGTGACACACCTGCGTGAAAAAATCGAAATGGCCGCCGAGCTGCACGACGTCGTCGGCGCCGAGCTCTCGCAGATGGTCGTCTTGAGCAATGCTTCGGGTAACCACGCGGGCGCCTTAAAGCAGCTCGCCGCCGATTCACTCGAAAAGGTGCGCAACTTCGCGCATATTCTTAAAGGCGAAAAACAAGTCGCCGAGCTGCCTGAAATGCTGCGAAACCTTCGCGATCGTCTGCTGCAACTCGGCCGCTATGAAGTCGTCTTGATCGAAAATAGTGAGGATGTATTCTTGCGAGACGTTAAAGGCAGCAACACGAACCGGCAACCGCAAAGCGAGACATCCACCTTGCTACAAGTTTCACCCTTTGTGCGCATGCATTTAGAACGCATTTTTTCTGAATGGTCGGCAAACGTGATTCGCCACGCTAAAGAGGCGACGCGGCTCACACTTGGTTGGCGGCTAAAGCGCGGACGGCTCTGTATCTTCTTCGTACAAGACGCGACGAGTTTCGCCTGGAAAGGGCACGCCGATCGCCGCGGCCTCAAGGGCATCAAACGCCGCGCGCAAGAAATCAGCGCCAAGGTCGCCTGCCGCCGCTTCGGTCAGGGCTCTCTGCTGCTGTTGACAATGCCGCTCGGGAGGCCCAATGCCTGATTCTGCCACGCCGGTGACACTGCTCATTCTCGAAGACCAGCCGATCATTCAGGCTCGATTGCACTCGCTTTTTACAGCAGAGAACCGTTTCACGCTGCTGAAGATTTGCGGCAGCGCCGAAGAGGCACTCGCCGAGCTGCTCGTGCAAACGCCGCAGATTTTTCTCGTCGACCTCGAGCTGCCAGGCATGAGCGGCGAAGAGCTGATACCGCTTGTGCGCGCAAAATACCCCGATATCAAGATCGTTGTCTTCACCGTGTTCGAAGACCAGGCGCGCATCGTTCGCCTGCTGCGGCTCGGCATTCGCGGCTACCTCTTGAAAGACATCGCTGATGACTTGCTCATCGCAGAGCTCGGCGTCATTTGCGCAGGCGGTTCAACCCTGACCGAACGCGTGGCACAAACGCTCATGACGGAAATTCAGCAATCCGCCCCGCAGAGCCCGTCGATTCTCACCGACCGCGAGACTGAGGTGTTAAACCTCACCGCCCTCGGCCTCAACTACAAAGACATTGCCGAA
>JAKQXK010000101.1 GCA_029561505.1 Spirochaetota bacterium
CCTGTAAAGACAAATTGGTCCAAGAATACCACAGCCACTGGATTTTCGATTCTGCGCCAGCTGTTGCTGATACACGAGGCGCACTATTGTGAAATGAAACGCTTGTGCTCCGTCGCCCCAGTCGAATCGCAACGGGTATACCGGCCTCAGATTCGTGTTTACGCCAGTCATGGGGCGGTTAGGCTCGTTCGCGGTTAAGCCCGCAAGCGAAGGATCTCCTTTTGAAACCTTGCATTCTGATATTTGCGTTAATGTCGCTGCTGATCACGGGCCTCGGCGCTCAGCCCATTGCCATCGGCACCGGGTTTACCGAATCACTTATTTCGCAGCCCGAATATTTGGTGACGACCGCGAAATTCGAGATCGGCGACGTTTTCCGTGAACGGTTTGGCGCGAGCCCAAAACCCCAGATTCATCTGCGCACCGGCGAATCTGTCTGGTTGCGTTTTGAACTGGCGTCGAGCGCATCGCAACGCGTACCGCTTATGGCGCGCTACGAGTTTCCCTGGACAGATCGCGCCGAGTTCTTTGTTGTACGTAAAGACGGTACGACAGCAGCGCACACTATTGGCGGTGATGCCGTTGAAGGCAAAAGGTACGAGCGTTTGCCGCTGGCGCATTTTGACATCGCTGCAGGCGAGCAGCTTTGGCTATACCTGCGCGTCACAACCGTCGCGCACACACCGTCGCTTATCCATCTCTATCATCAAGATACGCTCACGCCGCGCGTTTTTTTGGAGCTTCTGGCGCAGGGCCTTTTTATCGGTATCGCGGTGATGCTGCTCATTTTTCACTTCAATCTCTATTTTGCGACCCGCGATCAGGCGCTACTTGGCTATCTTCTATACCTCACTGCCGTGGGCTTTTTTATGCCGCTGCGCAGCGGCGTTTTGCCGCAGATGATTTTCGGCTCTCGTGCGCATCTGAGCGACGCGGTTTCGGTAGTTATGGCGAGTGCCTGTTATTTTACCGGTGTAAGCTTCGTGCGCAGGTTCTTTTCTTTGCGGTTATTTTTGCCTCGCATAGACCGCTGGGTCTTCTGTATTCAGTGGCTTACTCTGGCGCCGGTTTGCGCGCTGCTTTTCGGCCGAAGAGAGGCCTTCATCGCCGAAAATCTTGCGGGCCTGCTTGTCGGCCCACCGCTGCTGCTGCTTGGCATTCACCAGGCACTGCAAAAGCGAGACCAGGCCTTATATTTTGTCGCGGGCTATAGCCTGCCAATCGTGGCCGCCATTATCGACAATCTCGTGGAGAACGGGGTGCTGCCGCATTTTGCCGGGCGCAATGAAATGTTGCCGGCTGCCATGGCTCTCGAGTTCTTATTTTTTGCGCTGATCATCTACCGCAAATTTGCCGATTCTGAGCTCGCCCGGTCGCGCGACAAAGAAAGACTTTCGCGCGTGCGGGCCGAACTCGCCTTTGCCCGTGGCATACAGAAGAGCCTGATTCCGCCGCTGCAACAAAAATTCGGCAGTCTCGCGTTTTGTGCCGCATACCGCAGCGAAAAAGACGTGGGGAGTGATTACTTTGACGTCGTAAAAACGGGAGAAGATACCATCGGCGTGCTCGTTACCGACACAGGCACGCATCGCACATCATCGCTCGCGTCGGCGCTTGACGCCTCTGCGGTGCGAATGGCATTTCGCAACAGTTTTGCGGGCCTGCCTGAGCCTCGTGAGGTTGTCGCGAGAATGTTCAAGCTGCTCGAACCGGTGACGCGCGCCCGGCCCGTCGCCTTTACCTACATCGCGGTCAATACGACAACAGGCGCCGGCACAGTTTACAACCATATGAATCCTTCGCCGATTCTCGTGCAAAGGGCCGGCGGCCGCGCTAAAATCTTTGAGAGTGAGGGTGTGCACGCGCCCGATCTGCAATCCCAATTCACGCTAAACCCCGGCGACCACCTGATCGCCTTGACCGCAGGGGTGGCGCGTCGCATGAACCTGCTGCGTGACTCTCTTTCGCCCGCGCACCGCATTCAAAAGATTCAGAATCGGCCGCAACGACAAAAGCTGCGCCGAACCCGGCGCGCCAAAGAAGACCTCACGATGGTGGCGCTGGGTTTTGAAGCGGGTCGGGAATGAAAGGTCTCTGCGGCGTAACGCTATGGCTCGTGCTCGCGGGGCATGTCTCAGGCACCGCCGGTGTATTGCGCCTCACAGAACATTTTGTATCGACCGATACAACACCCTATATCGAATATTTGTATTCTGCAGACCCGTTCGCAACCATCAGCCGCCAGTCCGCAGGCTGGGCACCGCTGCAATCGGTCGTGCTGCACGAGCGTAAACACGGCGACCGAATCTGGCTGAGAATGCAAGTTGCAAACGATTCAGGCGCGCCCGTCAGATTGGCAATGGTCGCGGGTGAGGCCCGAACCGACACCGTCTTATTTTATCAGGCAGCGGCGGGGCAGCTGGTGCAACACCAGAGCGGGGGTGATTTGTCAAAACGCACATCGATGCCGGTTTATCTTGCGCCGCATTTTGCTTTCACCGTCGAGCCTCGCACGCAGTCACATATCTTTTTGGCGGTCGAAAATCCCGTTGATCTCGCAGTGGATTTTCATTTGCTGCGTGCCGATGTTTTTGCTGAACACGGCGGGTTTCAATATCTGCTTCAGGGTGTTTTTTTCGGGGCACTTGCGGTTCTGATACTCTATTACGGTGTTATTTACCTCTCGCAACGCACGCCTATCTTGGCAGCATACTTTTGGTATTTATTGGCGACCGCCGTCTTTTTTGCAGCGCGCACTGGCTTGCTTTTTCAGGGCATTGCTTTCGCTCACGCCTCACTCATGAATCTGTTGGTAACGCCGCTGCCGGGAATTCTATTCGCAGCCGGCATACGCTTCGCGCGTGTCTTTTTGAAACTTGCCCGGGGCAGCGTGCACGACAGAATATTGATGGTCGCGCAATACGTTGCGCTCTTGCCTATACCCGTCGCTTTTTGTTCGCGCGCGATTTCGCGTGAGATCTGCGACTGGCTGACTCTTATACTTGGCCCCGGGCTGCTCGTGTTCGCGTGGCTCATCAGGCGGCAGGTGCCCGATGCCGGGTTGTTTTTGCTGGGTTGGTGCTGGCCGATTCTGGCGTCGCTGCTCCAGTACACGGGAATCGATACGTCATACCTGATGCGCAATGTACTCTTGCAGACTTCTGTTCTCATGGAATTTGTCTTCTTTTCGATTTTTGTGGGCCGTGATCTTAGTCGACTCGAACGCGAACGCACTCAGCAACGCGTGCATCTTCAGATGTTGCAAGAAGACCTAGAGCAGGCGCGCCGGGTACATGAAACGCTTTTGCCGTCGGGGGCACCCGACGTCGCGGGCCTCGAGGTACGCCAGGTCTACCGGCCGATGAGCGAACTCGGTGGCGACTATTACGATTGGGTGAAGCTGAGCGATACGAAGTTGGTCATGTTCGTCGCCGACGTCACCGGTCACGGTTTACCGGCTGCGCTCGACGCTGCGGTTGTGCACATCGCGTTTCAAAGCGCAGTCGTCGAAACAGCGACAGCAGCGGCGATTCTCACTGTCATGAACCAGAGGCTGATAGCGCAGGGTATCGATCGCTGCGTCAGCGCCGTGTGTGCAATCTATGACACCGAGCATAGGCTGCTCGAAGTCTCACTCGCTGGCCACCCACAGGCCATCGTGGTTTCTGGGGGGCGACCCATCTGCATTGGCGAACACGCTCCCTTGCTCGGCTTCTCGCCTAACACCGCATACTCTTCAGAGCGCATGTTACTCGCAGAGGGAGACCGGCTGTTTCTCTGTACTGACGGTGCCTACGAAAACCCCGATTCGCAAGTGGCCGACGACTTCGCAGATTTTGCAAGCCGACTGGCGTCCCTGAGCGGTGCGCCGCTACAGGCGACAATCAACGCGGCTATCGACTACTTTGACAAGCTCAGACGACACCGTAGCAGCGATGATATCACTTTGCTCGGCGCGCAGGTACTTGGCAACGCTGTTTAACTGTCACTATAACACTCAATACCTTTAAAAATGCCGGCGCTACAACCGGGCATTCGCTGCATTGACTTGACGCTCTACACCTAGAGCTCTCAGTTGATGAGTGAAATACGCAGCGTATCTAGGGCTAGCGCTCGTTCTGGGAGCATGCAATAACTTAAACCTGCTCGATAAGCTTGAGAATCCCGGCGCATCGGGAGATTCAGGTAACAAAGGGCCGATAAAGCTCTACGCATTTGTTTCATCCGTTACTCCTCAAGGCGATATGAAGATTTCGGGCGCAGATATGCATCCGAATTGTGCAGGCCAAACTGCCTTTGCTGCAGCCGATTGTTATTGCCAAAATCGAGCCATAGAGACCGGCCTGATGACGCCCGGCACGAAAAGGTTCGTGGCTTGGCTTAGTGGCTCGAGCGTCGACATGACCTGTCGCATTCAGGATATTCCCGCAGCACAAGCCTGTGCTTTCCCAGCAAAAGACGTGAACTGGTACAATAAGCAAGAGCAGTTAATCGCCGACAGCTATACGCGTCTTTTTACGATCGGGGGCGCATTGATAAACCCGTTGGTAATTACCGATACGGGTGGCGCTGCGACCAATGGTGCTAACGTTTGGTCGTCAACGCAGGGCAACGGCCTCACATCGGGGACTCTGGCGGCGAACCATTGTCAAGATTGGACGCTCAATACATCGCAGACTGCAGCGACAGGCTCAATCAACGGGGCAGGGTCAACCTGGTCTGCGCTAGCATCGGCGAGCTGTACAGTGACAGCCTACTTTTACTGTTTCGGCATACCAAACTGACCTTCTAAGTCTTCTTGCAACCCTAAGGTTGTGTTGTGCATCTAACGTGCATGACATCAATTAATGCCGGCGAAGATGCCGGCGCCGCGACGGGCTTTCACCGCGGCCTCAGAGAAGCCGTTTTCGGTTTCTTGAAAAGCAATTCGCTGAACCCGATCGACGAATCGGGCCTGATGCGCAAAGCGATCATCAACTACACGTTGTGGTTCACGCTCTATGCGGCGTACCTCTTCGTCGGCGCACAATATAGCTGGTATGCGCTGCTGCTCGTGCTGCCGCTCGCTTTTGCGATGCTCTGCATCGTTTTGTCTGTTATGCACGACGGCAGCCACGGCGCGTTCAGTAATTCACGTTTTGTGAACTCGCTTGCATCTTACAGTCTCGCCTTCGCAGGTGGCAGCCCGATTCTGTGGCGGCAGCTGCATGTGCGCGCACACCACGACAACACGAATGTGATCGGTTACGATCAAGATTTCGAATCGGGCGGGCTGATTCGCCTTCACCCGGCGCAGGCGCAGCACAAGGCACACCGCTTTCAGCATCTATACGCGTGGTTTCTTTACATGGGCCACAGCATTCGCTGGATCTGGTTTGACGATATTAAGGATTACTTAACCAACCGCTGGCCGGTTAGCCCTGCCGAGCGTACGACCCTGCTCAAAGAAATTATTCTCGCAAAGACATGGCATGTCGCCAGTTATCTGATTATTCCCGCTCTGGTGACCGGCAGCTGGCAGCTCGCCGTCGTGTTCTATCTCGCGCATTGGATGATACTCAGCGTCGCCCTGATTCTGGTCTTCGCGATGGCTCACCTCACGCACGTGCAAGAGATGCCTGCCTCGCGAGCCGAGGGTCAACAAGACTGGGCATTGCACCAGCTCGCGACGACGGTCGACTTTGCGACCAAGAACCGCATGCTCTCATGGATAGTCGGGGGCTTGAACTTTCAGATTGAGCACCATATCTTTCCGAAAATTTCGCATACCCGCTATAAACTCATTCAACCTGTGGTGAAAGAATATTGCGCAAAACATGGCGTGCGCTATTTCGAATACCCGACTTTTGGTTCAGTTCTTGGCGGGCATTACCTGCACCTCAAGACCATGGGCCAACCAGGTTAAAAAATGTTAGCACCGGCGGGCTTTGTCCGCAGGTGCTAACACTAACCAACCGGGCGCCGAATTCTCTTTGCGGCGTGTTTCAGTATTGTTTTACATCCTTAATTCATGCTATACGAGAAGTCGACCGACAATCTCATTAAAAATCTACGCTGTTATATCACCGACCGCCCCGGTTATCTGGGCAAGCTGCTGACCACAATCGGCATGCACGGTGGCAACATCGGTGACCTGCGGCTCATTAAACGCGCCGGCCTTACGAATTTGCGCGAGATTGAACTTTATGTGCGCGACCAGAGCCACATGCAAGATATTCTGCACGCAGTGGGTGAACTCGATGGCATTCAGGTCGATTCGGTTTCAGACGCAGTGCTCGATCTGCACCGCGGCGGCAAAATCGAGATGCGCAGCACGGTGCCGGTCGAAAGCGCGGGCGATGTGAGGCGCATCTATACGCCCGGCGTGGCTGCGGTCTGCCGCGCGATTCAGCAAGACCCTGACCTGATGTACGAATACACATACGTCAAGAACACCGTGGCGATTATCACCAACGGCACCGCGATTCTGGGCCTTGGCGACATCGGCGTGCGCGCCGGCATGCCCGTGATGGAAGGCAAAGCGGTGCTGTTCTCAAAACTCGTGGGCATCAACGGCATACCGATTCTCGTTGATTCAAAAGATATCGACACCTGCGTCGAGACGATTGTCAACATTGCCCCGTCGTTCGGCGCGATCAAGCTCGAAGACTTTCGCGCGCCCGAATGTTTTGCCATCGAAGAAGCTCTCATGAAAAGGCTAGAAATGCCCATCATGCACGACGACCAGCACGGCACGGCGACGGTTGTGCTCGCCGCGCTACTCAATGCCACGCGCTATGTCGGCGATGATCTGCGGGTGCTGAGTGTCGGTATTGTCGGCCTCGGCGCGGCGGGCAACGGCATTGCCCGGCTGCTCAAGAGCTTCGGTGTGCAAAAAATCTATGGTGCGGATATCAACGACGATGCCAAAGCGCGGCTCGCTGAAATGGGCGGCTCGCCTCTGCCGCTGGCCGATCTCATGCGCGAAGCTCAGGTGGTAGTTACCACAACCGGCGTACCGAACCTCATAAAACCCGAAATGGTCAGGCCGCGCCAGATCATTCTTGCGCTCTCAAACCCCGACCCTGAAATCAAGCCCGAAGCCGCGATCGAAGCAGGTGCAGCTTTTGCAGCCGATGGCCGCGGCGTGAACAACGCGCTGGCTTTTCCCGGTATCTTTAAGGGTGCATTGCAGGCACGCGCATCGCGCATCAATAACCGCATGAAGATAGCCGCTGCCTATGCGATAGCCTCGCTCGCGAACAGCGACCGCAAAGAGCTCGTGCCCGCGCTCTTAAACACCGAAGTGCACCAGCGGGTGACCGACGCGGTAGAACGCGCAGCGCTTGAGTCGGGCGCGGTAAAAAAACTCAGCGAAATGTAGCTCTCACCGAGGCTTCGCAATACCAAAAAACTGTACCGAACGCTGCGCGAAGCAGATTTTTTCGCGTGTGAAATATTCACCCGTTTCGCCGCAGGTTTCGGTTACGGGCACCGTGTGCCCCATCGTATTCAGCGTATAACCTTCTACGACGGTTTGACCAGAGCGGTTTTTGATTCTCACTCGCTTCACATTGCCGGGCAAAGAAGCCCGAAGTTTACGCTTGCGCTGTAAGCGGTGAACCCGGCTCCACTGGTCTATGGCTGCCTGCATGCGGCTGAACG
>JAKQXK010000112.1 GCA_029561505.1 Spirochaetota bacterium
TGGCTGTGTTCACTGGATCACCGAGAACGGTATATTCCATGCGGCGCACCGAACCGATATTGCCTGCGAATACCTTGCCCGTGGCGATGCCCATGCCAACCTTAATGGGTTCTTTGATATAATCAGGGCGCACATCGTTAAAGGTCGCCAGGTGGTTGCGAATCTGCAATGCGCATTTTGCTGCATTGAGCACGTCGTGCTCGGTAGGCACCGGACAACCGAAAGTCGACATGATACCGTCACCGAGCAGCTTGTTCACCGAACCGTGGTTGCCATAGACGAGGTCCATAATGTCAGTGAAGAATTCGCTCAAGAATTCGGCAAATATCTGCGGTTCGAGGTTTTCGGCGATGGTCGTTGAACGACGCACATCAAAGAACATGATGGTGGCCTCTTGATGGCGGCCACTGAGGCTGTTGGCGTGTTCGTCTTGCAGAATGCCTTCGACGATGTCTTCTGAGAAATACTTGGTTAGCAGCTTGCGGTCATTCTTGAGTCGTTGCTTCATCCACTCGAGTTCGAGCCGTGCGCGCTTGAGTTCAACCAGATTGCCCAGTCGGTGCGCCAATTCGGTGTTACCCGTATCGGTGCGCACGACGTCGTCATATTGGGCGGCATCGACGTTAGATTCGCCGCCGCTCAGCAGCACGAGAGTTGATCCGCATTGTCTGCTGGCCTGTTTTAACTGTTCGAGCTTTTCGCCCGCGCTGGCAAACTCTGCTGAAACAAAAATCAGATCTGGCTTACCCGACAAGACCGCGTTCACCGCAAGCTCAATGCCGTCGACTGCGACAAGGTCGAAGTCACCCGCGGGCAGGTGTGGCTGTATAATTACCGATTCTTTTTTGTGGCTTTCGACCAGTAAAATCTTCGACTTAGCCGGCGTATGCGCTGATTCGTTCATGCTGCTTTTCCTGTTGCTGGCAAGAGAATCTTGAATTCACAGAATTTACCGGCTTCGAAGCTGAGTTCAATCTTGCCGCCGATCGAATCAACTTTTTCTTTGATAATGTCCATGCCGATACCACGGCCGGCATTCATTGTGGTACTGTCTGCTGTGCTAATGCCAGGTATAAAGATGATTCCGGCGACTGTGCCGGCATCCCATGCAGCCACTTCTGCCGCGGTGTACTTACCTGACTCGACTGCCTTCTTGCGCAGCTTGTCAATGAGCAGGCCGCGACCATCGTCTTTGAAGAATAGCTCGGTACCCGCAGCTGTCTTGCGCGTGCCAATCTCTATACGCCCAACCTCACCTTTGCCTGCTGCCTTTCGGTCGGCTGGCAGTTCAAGGCCGTGCGTCATCGAATTACGCGTCAGCTGAATCAGAATGTCTTTCATCAGTTTGCGGTGTTCGGCTGGTACGTGCGCAGGCTCAAACTTATCAAATACGAGTTCTGCCTGCTTGCCCAGTTCGCCTGCAAGTTTCTGTACGTTCGAATCGACCGCGCGCACGAGCAGGTCGACGTGTTTCTTATCGCCTGAAAAAGTCGCCTGAAATTGCGTAATGCGCTGTATCAGCGATTTGACTTCGCGCAGAGTTTCTATCATCTCGTTCAGCTTTAGCACGAGGGGCAGAAAATCCTGACCGCCGAGGTCTTCTTTCTGTTGAAGCTCCCCGACTTTTTCTTCGTATTCGTGTGCCTTGCCTGCGAAGAACTTGAGGTTCAGAATAGAAGCATTGCCCTTGATGGTGTGCATCGCGCGGTAGATGATAGCCAGCTTTTCGGCCAAAGGTTGCTGTGCACCCCCCGGTTTCAAGGTGTCGTTGATCAGCGCGATGTCTTCTTCCATATCTGAAATAAACTCGCTGAGCATACGTGGTTCGACGTGCAGAATACCGAACAGCATTTCCATCTGGCCTGCGTTCTTTTCTTCTGTTTCTTTCAGTTTTCTGTCGAGCAAGACCTGTTTGGTCACATCGGTCACAGTCGCCATCAGGTGCATGATTTTGCCATCTGCCATGATGCGCTTGAACTTAAACTGCAGAAACTTCTGCTGTGCGGGCCCATTGCCTGATGTGAAATTCATTTCTGTTTCGCGTAGCGGGTTAATGTTGGCCATTACCGCTTCTTTGATTTCAGCCTTGAACATCAGTTCGAGATAGTCGGTAGTCTTCTTAATGGAGCCTTCGGGCAGCGCCTTTTTCAGAATAGACAGAATATCTTTGCCAGCGAGGTCGCTTGAAGCGAGCATCTCTTCGAGCGCCTTTGAATGCTGGCTGCCGATACGGTATTCATTGCCCTCTTTTTGCACGAGAAACAGGCCCTGGCCAACCGTCTGCATAATACGGTCAGTCTCGTCTTTGGCGACCGTCAGAGCGCTGTTCGCCTGCGACAACTCGGCTGTGCGTTCACGCACTTTGTCTTCGAGAGTTTCGGCGTAGTCTTTGAGTTCTTGCTGCGCATCGCGGAAAGCAATTCGCAATGAATCAAACATCTCAGACAGAAAGCCTATCTCGTCTTGTGAGGTCGCATTGATCTTGTGTTCGAGATTGCCCTGTTTCACCAGTTCGACGTCTTTCACGAGCAGGTTGACCGACCGCGTCAGGCCGCGCGAAAAGAAGACTGCCATGCCGATCGCAAAAATCAGGCCGCCGATGCCGGTGATGATGATGATAAATTCAATGCGATAGAGCAACGCGAGCTGCTTATCTTTTGAAGAGGCGATCAGATAACCACCGTCAGGTACATTTTCAATCGCGCCAACGATTGCGAGGTACGATTCACCGCCGATGCTCAGCGAAAAAGTCTGCGAATGTTTCGTCTTGCCCTCGCCGCCCTCTTGCGGCAACTTGGCCTTGATATCGGCCATGGCTTTTTCGATATCGGGTATCTGTTCTTTAGAAAATGCCGAAGCTACGACTTTGTCTTTGCTGAAAAATGTTATCTGGTTGCGGCTCAGCTCGTCGATTTTGTACGCAAATTTGTCGCTGACCTGGTTGCCGGCGAGCAACACGGCGTCGAAACCCAGAAGCGGCAGGCCCACAAGCTGATATAGTTTCTCATTCTCGCTCCACATTCCCAAAAAGCGGCCGTTCTCGACGGTTTTCTGCAAGAGATCCTGGTATTCAGTCGGTACGGCTTTGCCTGCAAGGTCAGGG
>JAKQXK010000136.1 GCA_029561505.1 Spirochaetota bacterium
GATGAAAGAAATCTGCAATGTTGACCTTGGGGCCTTCGATTGTCAGGGGTACCTCAGCCGCCTTCTCGAAGCCCTTGCGGCCCGCGAGGTTTTCTGGTTTGATCTGCAAAGCTTAAACACAGTTGTTTTTGCAAACCTCGCAAACCAAACGGAAAAGCAACTGATCTCGTCGCATGAGTTTGACAGCGAATTCTCAAAAAGGCCAGCGAGATCTGTTTTCTTGAAGCGTTTCTTCGATCTTTCTGCCGATCGACGCAGTCTCGAATTCTTTGACACGTTTATACGCCCGCTGGCCGCTGCAAATGCGTCAGCCAGTTCAGAGACCGGAAAACAAAAAACACGGAAAAATAAGTGAATACTTCAGCTGAAGACCCGCATCTAACCAGACTCGTTGCAGCCGAAAAACACCTCTTTATAGAAGCTTCTGCGGGGTCAGGCAAAACCACCCGTCTGGTGAACCTGATCGCCGAAATAATTGTGCAGAAAAAAGCGACGATTTCAGAAATTCTGTGCGTCACCTTTACCGACAAAGCAGCCGCCGAATTGAAAGCGCGCGTCTACAAGAGGCTCAGCGAGATGCCTGACGCCGCCGCGCAAAAAGCTGCCGAAGACTTTGCGCTGAATGCGATTGGCACGATTCACAGCTTCTGCCTGCGAAGTCTTGCACATGAAAAAACAGCGTCGCTTGCGAGCCCCGAAACCGAGGGAAAAAACGACGGCGAATTGTTCGAAGAAGCGCGTGAATGGGTTTATCGCGAAATCTGGACACAAATCGAACCCGATACGCTCGCGCAGCTTCTCGAAAATTCAGACTTTGGCTCTGGTGGCCGAGACAGAAAATTTGACAAAGCCCTGCGCAGCCGTGCACTCTGGTGCTTCAGCATGAACGCGCTGCCGCTTGAGCCAGCCGAGCCGGCGGTTTCGGCCATTCACGATGCGCCGGGGTTCTTCAATTTCACCCTCGGCGCCATCGTCAGACGCATGCGCGAGATCGCTGACTCGGGTAACGCCCTTTCGTTTTCGCGCATGATCACCCTCATGGCTGAGGCGAGCGCACAAACCGATTTCGCAACGACTATTGCCCGGCGATACCGTTATGCTCTGATAGATGAATTTCAAGACACAGACGAAATTCAATGGTCGATTTTTAAGACACTGTTTCTCGAAAAACGATTATCTCACCACAGCATACTCATTGTTGTGGGTGACCCCAAACAGGCAATCTACAAATTTCGTGGGGCCGATGTCTTTGTTTATCTTCGCGCCCGCTCTGAACTTCTGGCGTTGGGTGCTCAAACCGACGAGCTGACTCAGAATTATCGCAGCGTTCCCGAAATTATGAATCATCTAAACGCTTTCTTCTCGCAACCGGCCTGCGAGAGAGTCTGGCAGCGTGCCCAAATCGAATTCACCCCGGCGCGAACCGGCGACAAGGTGAAATCTACGAACGATGATTGCAGCGGCGTTGAGGTTTGGCATGCGCCTGAATACGACGCTGAAAACACCAAGATCTTCTGCCAGCAGGCTGCCCGCAGAATCGGCGCAATCAAGGCGCAACACACCGATTGGACAGTTGCGGTCATTGCGTATAAGCACAAGACATTGGCGACGATGGCTGACGCACTTCGCGATGCAGGCGTTGAATACGCATATTATGGTGAAAAACCCGATGTGCGCCGGCTTGACATAGAACATCTAAAGGTCTTTGTCGAATCGTTTTCGCATGAATTGAGCCAGGGTGTCGCCCAGGCGAACACTACGCTATTTCTGCACGGTCATGCCGACCCCTTGCACTATTACCAGCAGCTCGCGGCGATGCTGCGCCAGGGGAAAATTATCAATTTCTTGCAGACGATCGCGCAAGACCTGCGGCCGTTACATCTGATACTCGAGCATGACCCTGACCCGGTTCAATACCATGCATGGCGTACGCTGTTTGAAAACCTGCTTGCGCGCTGCGGCAAAGACATAGTCGATCTTTTCACGCTTCGCAAGGCGATTGAAAACCTGAAAAACAAAGAGGCCGGCGAAGAGGCCAGCGGTGACATGTTGCGCTCCCTGGCCGCCGTGCAACTACTCACCGTGCAGAGTTCGAAAGGTCTCGACTGGAACGTTGTTGTACTCGCAGATGGTGAAAGCGACCGCCGCTGGAAAGACTTTCCCTTTTTTCATGACGCGAGTGGCCGCGCCGTCGTGCCCGCTGACCTTGATGCTTTTGACGCGAGCCAGAATCGGCTTTTGACCAGCGCTGAAGAATCGCAGATTACACAGCTGAATCTTTTGTATGTGGCATTGACACGCCCCAAACATAAACTGCTGGTCTTTTCTCAGCCCGCGCAACAGGCGTCGAGCCCTGGCCCGAGCGCGGCGTTCTTTTTCGATTGGGTACAAACCGCCCCTTCAGACATAAGAATATTTTCGCTGCGCGAGAGCGCGCCGCCGCGCGATGTGCCGCAACAGGTAACGCAAAAGGTAACGCAACATATCGCAGGGGCGCAGCCTGGACTTTTCGACGATCTGCACACCCGGCAGCCCCTGCGCATGCCTGACCACAAAGACGTGGCCCTGCGAATTCTTGAGAAAAAATCGTTCAGCTCGCTGGCAAAGGCAGAATTCAGCTTCGAAGAATACCCTGATGATGTCTTGCCACGCGGGGCTGAAATCGGGCAGCTCTTGCACACGCTGCTTGAAACCTGTGATTTCTCTTCGCTGCATGCGCAGCACACTGCTGAAAGTCAGGCCATTCTGAACGATGCCCGCACGGCATTGGCATCTTCAAAACTTGTGAAGGCCGAACGGCTGAATGAGGCAGCTGAGCGGGTGCTCGAAATCATCACGAACTGCGCGAGGGCATCGCTTTCGCTGGGGTCACAAGAGAAAAAGATTAGCCTCTGCGAACTGCCCCCGACGAATCTTTGGCGCGAGATGCCTTTTTGGAGCAGTGCAGATACCCATGCGATCTTGCGCACCATGGCACCGCACACCGTTTCGCGCATGATGAATGGCTTTATGGATCTTGTGTTCACGCCTGACAATGTTCACTATTACATTCTGGACTATAAGAGCAATTCGCTCGCCGATGTGGCGCCGTCTGAACTCGACCAGTACATTGATGCCCACTATGCTCTACAGCGCGAAATCTATGGTGAAGCCCTGCAGCGCTTCTTGCAGAAGCTTTACCCGAACAGCGGCAAACGGGTGAGTGGTTGCTACTTTCTTTTTTTGCGCTACTTGAAAAGCGGCGAATCAGCCGGAGTTCAATTTCGGGAATACGATTATGTCTGAATTCGAAGCTCTTTCTGAAATATTGTGCAACGACGGGCAGCTGTGGCAAGGGTTGAACCTGAGCCAGGCAAACAAAGTGGCAATCATCGCCCGCCTCTTCGCCGGTGAGATCGCCATAGAAGCAGAAACGGGACGAAAAAGCGAGCCTTCAGGCGAACACTTCTGTTTCGAGCGCATCGACGCGAAAGATTATCTGCTGCCTGCCCGATACCATTCGATGCTGAACTTCTTCGCGCGCTCAGCCTGCCGCCCTGCCGCGCGTTCACACCAGAAAATTTTACCTGGTATAAATTGCCTTATTACGGGCGGGCCGGGAACCGGCAAAAGCTACCAGATCGCGCGGTTTGTTGAAGCGCTTGCAGCCTCAAACCCAGAACTTCCGCTGCGGGTAACGATCGCGGCACCAACCGGAAAAGCCGCTGCCCGATTTACCGGTCTCGGGTCGTCTGCAGGTCTTTTGATCGAATGCCTGACGATTCACCGGCTGTTGCAGCTCAGCACAGACGGCGGGCGGGCGAAATACCACGCAACCAACCCGCTGCCGGTAGACGTGCTGATTGTCGACGAAATATCGATGGTCGATCTTGGGCTGTTTGTGAGGTTGATTGCAGCACTGCCTCTGCACGCACAGCTGGTACTTGCGGGCGACACCGGCCAACTGCCTGCCGTCGATGGAATCGCGATCGCTCCGGCTCTCGGTTTTCTGAAATCTGCGAACCTGCTCGCACACATTGAACTTACACAAACTCACCGTTTTTCTGCGACAAAAGCTGCGGTCTATTCTGCAATACAACAGGGTGGCATCGCAGCCATCGATGCCAACGCCGAAGGGATTCACATCAGCGAAATACATGGCGCGCGCGCGCTTTTTCGTTACCTCGAACAATATGCCAAAGAAGCGTTTGGCAGCGCGGGCTTTCGCGAGCTTGCCGACAACCTCGCAGCCATAGCTCTTGGTGACCCAATGTGGCTGCACACCGCGCGGCAAATTATGGCTGTGATGCAAAAGAGCATTATACTATGCGAGAGCAACCAGG
>JAKQXK010000154.1 GCA_029561505.1 Spirochaetota bacterium
ATACGAAGCCGAAAGCGGGTGATGTTGTCTATGACCTCGGTTGTGGCGACGGCCGCATTCTCATTACTGCCGCCGAAAAATTTGGCGTGCGCGGCGTCGGCGCCGACATCGACCCAATGCGCATTGCAGCGGGTGAGAAGGTCGTTAAGCAGAAAAAACTCGAGAGCAAGGTGACGCTCGTCAACAAAAACCTCTTTGATATGGATATCTCAGAGGCCTCGATAGTCACGCTTTATCTCAACATCAAGGTCAACCGGCGCCTGCGGCCAAAACTTTTTCGCGAACTGAAACCCGGTACGCGCATCGTCTCACACAACTGGCACATGGGCGACTGGCTGCCCGAGACGTTCAAATATGTTTCAGAGGGTAAGCGCGTCGTGTATTTCTGGGTGATGCCTGAAAACTTTTCGGGCACCTACCAGGGCGGCGCAGGCGACAAACCCGTCGTGCTGAAACTCAAGCAGCGTTTTCAGAATCTTTATGGGGATATCTCAATCGGCGGTAAATCGTACTCTGTTTCAGGCAAAATACGCGGGACGACAGTCGCGCTATGGACTGCCGCGCCCGAGCTTTCCGGCGCCACGCTTTCTCTAAGCGCCGAATCACTCAGCGTCAAACCGACGCGCGCGCCGGCTTTTACCTTGACCCGCGAAGCGGGCATGCGCCTGACCGCAGAGGCGATTGCTGATTGACAGGTTCCTGAAAAGAGAAATTGTCAATCGGCATATATCCAACCGAGGCGGTCAGTCAGCTTGCGCTCTGCGGCGAATACATGGTCTTCGCGCACCCGTTTGACGAGGTCTTTGAGAAAAATTTCGCCTTCATTGTGCCAGCGTGAAGTTTCACCGTCGGTCAGCAGAATACAAATATCATAGAGTGCTACGCTGCCGCAGAGCGTCGAAAGCACCAGGCCAAAATCTGTCTGGTAGAGAATGTAGTCCCATTCACTGCGCAGAATTTCATGCGCTTCGGCTTTTCGCCCGCCCAGCAGAACCCCGGTGACGCGGGCCATCGACGCGAATTATGCAGAGGCCTTGAGCGCCTGCTTAATATCGGCGAGCACGTCGTCAGGGTTTTCGATGCCGACTGAGATGCGCACCATGCCCGGCAAGATGCCGACCGCGGCGCGTTCTGCATCGCTGAGTTTTGAATGCGTCGTCGACGCCGGGTGCGTCGCAATCGTGCGCGTGTCGCCGAGGTTTGCGGTGTGCGACAGCATTTCGAGGCTGTCTAAAAACTTTCTGCCGCGGTCGATGCCGCCTTTTACGATCAGCGTGACGATGCCGCCGCCGTGAGTCATCTGCTTTTTCGCGAGCGCATAACCCGGGTGGTCGGGCAGAAACGGGTAAATCACTTTTTCAAGCTCGGCGTGCCCCTGCAGCGTCTCGGCGATGCGGAGTGCATTCTCTGAATGCCTGAGCATTCTGATTTCGAGAGTCTCGAGACTTTTGCTGAACAGCCACGCGTTAAACGGAGAGAGCGCTGGCCCCGTGTGGCGCGCGAAAAACCGAATTTCTTTCATCAGGTCTTTGCGCGCGAGAATAACTCCACCGAGCGCGCGGCCCTGGCCGTCGATGTATTTGGTCGCCGAGTGTATCACGATGTCGGCGCCGAAGTCTGCGGGCTTTTGCAGCACGGGCGTACAGAAGCAGTTGTCGACATTCAGCAAGACATTTGCCTGTTTGCAGATTTTACCGGCATGTTCGAGGTCGATAATATCGAGCGCGGGGTTTGACGGCGTTTCGAGAAACAGCATCTTTGTGTTGGGCTTAAAAGCTTTGGCCCAGTTGTACTGGTCGGCGATGTCGACGTAGGTAAATTCAATGCCCCAGCGCGGAAAAATCTGTGTGAGAATCTGGTGCGTAGAACCGAACACCGAGCGCGCGCACACGACATGGTCACCGCTCTTTAACAGCGCCGCCATGCTCGTGAAAATCGCCGACATACCCGACGCCGTCGCGAAGCCGTCTTCGAGATGTTCGAGCGCGGCCATCTTGCGCACGAATTCATCAGTGTTGGGGTTCGAGAAGCGTGTGTAAATATTGCC
This sequence comes from Spirochaetota bacterium, assembly GCA_029561505.1. Lineage (GTDB taxonomy): Bacteria > Spirochaetota > Leptospiria > Turneriellales > Turneriellaceae > Turneriella. The sequence goes on from JAKQXK010000154.1 coordinate 2,048, forward strand.
GGGTATCTCTTCGGCGAACATGGCGCGCGCCTGCTCGGCTGACTCAAACACAAAGCTCGACGTCATGAAGATCGGCGTCGAATGCTCGCGCTCGGCGCCGCGGGGCGTCTGTTCGCGAATTGAGAGAGTTTCTTCTTGGTAGCGCTTCTCAGGGTGTTGCATAATGAGTGCCTTCTGGTTAATTCAGACTATATTCGTAACTGATCGTCGCAGTCTTTTCGAGCGTTTTGGCGACAGAACAATATTTATCCATCGAAAGTTCAATGGCGCGTTTGAGAAAGTGATCTTCAATCGGGCCTTTGAGGCTGAATTTGACGACGATATTCGTGAACGGGTTTGCCTCTTGCGATTCGCCGCGTTCGCCGACGACCTCGACGCTCATCGCCTCAATCGTTTGCCTCTGCTTCTGCAGAATTGTCACGACATCGATGCCAGAGCAGCCGGCCAGACCCATTAGCAGCATTTCCATGGGCCTGACCCCTTTGCCAGTGCCGCCGATCGCCGGGCCGGCGTCGATGTGCACTGTGTTGCCGGCCGCATTGACCGCCTCGAAATGGAATGGCTCGCCGATGCGGTTGAGCGTAATTTTTGTCGCGGACATTTGGTAAAGTTGCACCTCTGCGACAGGGCGAATATCCTGATTCGGGCGAGCGACCCCCTGCCGGCGCCGACCCTGACACCGCTGTTTTACTCGACGCCCTGTCTCTGAGGCCGTTTTTGAGCCTATGGTAGACATTCTCACGACGATTTTAACCGTTTTACTGATCGTCGTCTCAATTCTGATGATAATTATCATTCTGCTGCAGTCAAACCGTGCAGCCGGTGGCATGTTCGCTTCGGGCGCGCAGACGGCGTTTGGCGCGGGTTCAGCCGATGCGCTCACTAAGATTACCGGCGGTTTTGCCGCAGTTTTCTTGCTGATTTGCCTTGGGCTCGCGGCGCTTAAATCGTCAAGCCGCACCACGCAAGCGGCCGCCGAGCAGCTGAATAAAGAAATTGCACCCGTCGTCGCGCCGGCACCAGGCGCTGACGCGAAAGCCGCGCCGGCAACTGGCGCTGCACCTGCCCCGGCAGCCAAGGCACCGGCACCTGCAGCGGCGGCACCCGCGACAACACCAAAATGACCAAAATGGACCGTAACCTAGCCCTCGAATTCGTACGCGTCACCGAAGCGGCGGCGCTCGCCGCTGCCCGCCAAATGGGCAAGGGCGATGAAAAAATCGCCGACCAGGCAGCCGTCGATGCGATGCGCAAAGCCTTTGACTCGGTGCTCGTCGCCGGCAAAATTGTTATCGGCGAAGGCGAACGTGACGAAGCGCCGATGCTCTATATCGGCGAAGAAGTCGGGGCAGGGGGCACTCCTGTCGATATCGCACTCGACCCGCTCGAAGGTACAACGATCACTGCAAAAGGTGGTTATAACGCCACGACGGTGATTGCCGTCGCTGAAAAAGGCTGCTTTCTGCACGCGCCCGACACCTATATGAACAAACTCGCCGTTGGCCCAGCGGCAAAAGGTGCGCTTGACATTACCGACCCGATTCCGCTGACGCTGAAGCGTCTCGCAAAGGCGCTCGACAAGTATATTGAAGACGTCACGGTTTGTATTCTCGATCGCCCACGCCACAACGAACTGATTCAGCAGGTACGCGAAGTCGGCTGCCGCATTAAACTCATCGGCGACGGCGACGTTTCAGGCGCCATCGCAACATGTATGGATGACTCACCCGTCGACATTCTGCTCGGTACCGGTGGTGCCCCCGAAGGCGTACTGTCGGCGGCCGCGCTCAAGTGCATGGGCGGCGACTTTCTGGGCCAGCTCAAGTTTCGTAACGACGAAGAGCGCCAACGGGCTCTGAAAATGGGCATCTCTGACCCCGACAAAGTTTTCACGATGGAAGAACTCGCCGCTGGCGACAGCGTGCTATTTTGTGCAACGGGCGTAACCGACGGCGAAATGCTGCGCGGCGTGCGCTTCAACACTAAAGGCGCGATTACCGAGTCGATCGTAATGCGCGCGCGCTCGCGCACAATCCGTTGGATCAAGTCGCACCATCATTTTGATTACAAGCCCAAGTATCTTTAACCGACGCTGACGCGTCGGTTGAATTGCGAAAACAAGTATGCGCGCTGAGGCGCGCATACTTGTTTTCGCCTATGCAACCTGTGCACGAATCTGCGCGCGAAGAGTTCACTAATATTCGCGTGACGCGCGAGGGCCGCTGGTTTACGGGCCCCAAAGAAATTATCAACTTCAAGGTTATCTCGCATTTCAAACAGAACCTGTTTCGCGATGCGAAGGGTATCTATATTTACCAGACCTTCAGGCAGTTTGCAGAGAAAGGTTACATCACCGTCGAAGGCCCGTTGCTTTCGGTGTTTCGTCTCGAAGGCGAGACGATGTTTTTCGACAGCCTCGACGCGATGCCGCTCGCTGAAGTGCATGTGGTGCTGAACAGCGACGACGCTGCGCCTTATGTAAAATATCCGCGTCTCGGGTGTTTTGCGAACGTACCCGCGGGCGTGGCGCCGTACTTCTCCGATTTGCTCGAAGAGCAGGGCGATTCAATCACCTTCTGCGGCAAACCCGTTGAGACGCGGGCTATAACCGATTGGTGCTAACGGGCGGGGCGGCAGATCTGGCTCTTCTGCATCGCCGCAGACAGCACCGGCGCGTTATTTTCAGTCACATGTAACGCCGCGATTTTCTGCCCATCGGCCAGGCGGCGAAACTCGTCGCCGTGGCTGAAGAAGAGCGCCGTCGACCAGCCATCGGCTTGCATCGCCGAGCTGTGGTAAACCAGCGCAAGAGTTGTTTTGTCTTCACTTTCGCCGGTCTTGGGGTTAAGTAAATGGCCGCGCCTTTTGCCCGCATGCATGACGAAACGTTTATCCTGCGCTGAAACCGAAAGCGAGCCTGAAGTGAGCGTACAGGTTGCGAGCAGCCGATCGGGCGTGAGCGGATCATAAATCTGTGTCGTCTCGCTCACCCCAAAAACTGCCAGCTGCCCGCCGAAATTCAGAACAAATGCGCTAATTTGCAATTCTTTGAGTTTCTTCGTGATGAGGTCGAGCGAGTAACCTTTGGCGATTGCCCCGAGGTCGAGAGCCATGCCCTTTCGCCGAAGCCCTGCCAGGTGGTCTTTGATCACAAGCTCGCGGTAATCGACGAGGCTGAGCGCCGCCAAAACTGCCTCGCGCCCCGCGGGCGAAACTTCTACCGGGAAATCTTCCCGAAAAAGCCGCTGGGCTTTGAGCAGCGGAAGAACCGTCGGGTCAAAAAGACCCTCACTAAGTCTGGCGATTTCGTGGGCCGCAACAAGCACATCGCGCGTCTCGGGGCTCACGGGCTGTAGATAAGCCTTCGAGCCGGCAACAGCGTTAATACCAGTAATTTCACTTGCATGGTAGACGCTCATCAGGCGATCGATGCGGGCGAGAACTTCGACAATTGCCTCGAAACTGCTGTCGCATAAACGTTCAGCGCAGTAGAGTCGGGCGATAAAGACTGTGCCCATTGCGGGCAGTTGCCGTGTTACGGGCTTTTTTTTTGCGGGTCGATTTCTGTTTTCGGGGTCAGCTGAATTTCATCGGGTATTGCGTCTGTTTGTTTGAGCAACGCAAACGGCGTTGCCAGCGCAACGCTCAGAACGAGCGCACCCAGAAGCCAGGTTCTCACCGAAGCTTTAATCAGCAGCAGGTGAGACACAAGAAGTAGAGTGAAGCCACTACCCGAAAAGACGTGCAACCAGCGCGCCACGTCGAGTGACTTCGCGCCGGGCATCACCTGAATAGCGTAACCGCTGAGTGACATTATCGCCAGCAGCACGATCAGCCAGATGCCCGACTTCTTGCCCGTCTCGATGCGCGCCTGCAGCTGCGGAATCACATGAATGCTGAAGAGCATGCCGCACGAAAACAGCCACAGCACGACAGAGACGATATGGCTTTTGAGCAGCACATGCCGCCATACCGGAAAAAAATCCGCGGGTTTGGTGAGAAAAAAAATCAGCAAGAAGCCGGTGTAAAGGGCGACGTAGCCTGTTGAGTAAAAAAAGAGGCGAAAACGTTGCGTGAACATCAGCCTGGGTTTAGCTCCAAGACAATTTTGTGAAGCGCGAGCACGCGGCGCGCGGCGCTCGTGAGAACGCTGCAGGTGAGCGTTGAACCGGTAATCGAAGGTATGCTGCCCTTCAGCGACAGGTTC